>JAYUXS010000419.1:0-7308 GCA_043752845.1 Lysobacterales bacterium
CTACCAAGACCCACCCCACCCGTGCCGCATCCGTGCGGCTTTTTTTCGGAGTCATGAGGCTCATGTCGCACATCATCGCTAGCCGCAACACTCAGGGACACAACCCGGTCGCGCGGCGCGGGGACACGGCATGAGCCTCGCCATCGTTCATGCCCGTGCCGCGCTCGGCGTTGATGCGCCGCGCGTCGACATCGAGGTGCATCTGTCCGGCGGATTGCCCGGTACGAATATCGTCGGCCTGCCGGAAGCGGCCGTGCGCGAGAGCCGCGACCGCGTGCGCTCGGCCCTGCTCACGTCCAGCTTTGACTGGCCGCAACGGCGCATCACCATCAATCTGGCGCCCGCAGACTTGCCCAAAGAGGGTTCCCGGTTCGATCTGGCCATTGCGCTCGGCGTACTCGCCGCCTCGGGCCAGATTCCGCTTGAAGCCATCGTCGACTACGAGTGTTATGGCGAACTTGCGCTGTCCGGTGAGCTGCGCGGCATCACCGGTCTGTTGCCGGCGGTGATCCAGGCGACGCGCCTCGGCAAGCGTGTGATCGTGCCGAAAGCCAATGCCGATGAAGCCGCGCAGGTTCCCGATGCGCAGGTCTATGCGGCAAGCAATCTGCTTGAGGTGTGCGCGCATCTTCAAGGCGATCAATTGTTGCCGCGCTGTCAGGCCGTGCCGGTCCCACCGGCCTTGTCGACTGCGCCGGATCTTGTCGATGTCATCGGCCAGGCGCATGCGCGGCGCGCGCTCGAGATCGCGGCGACCGGGGGGCACAATCTGCTGTTCATCGGCCCGCCCGGCACCGGCAAGACCATGCTCGCGTCGCGCCTGCCTGGCATCCTGCCGCCGATCACCCATGCCGAGGCGCTGGAGTCTGCCGCGATCGCGTCGCTGTGTGGGCTCGATGTCGCGATGGCGTTGTCGCGCCGACCCTTTCGTTCACCGCACCATTCGGCGAGTGCCGTGGCACTCGTCGGCGGCGGCTCGATTCCGCGACCCGGTGAAGCCAGCCTCGCCCATAACGGCGTGCTCTTTTTGGACGAATTGCCGGAGTTCGATCGCCGCGTGCTTGAGTCGATGCGCGAACCGATCGAGTCCGGGCGCATCCTGATTTCGCGTGCGACCCGACAAGCGGAATTTCCGGCGCGCTTTCAACTCGTCGCCGCGATGAACCCTTGTCCTTGCGGCTATTCCGGCGATGCGTCGGGCCGCTGTCGCTGCAGCGCCGATGCGATCGCTCGCTATCGCGGTCGTGTCTCCGGCCCCTTGCTGGATCGCATCGACCTGCATGTCGAAGTGCCGCGCCTGCCGATCAGCGACTGGCGCGACGCCGGGCCGCGCGAGAGCTCGGCGACGGTGCGTGCACGTGTGCTGCAGGCGCGCGCGCGCGCGATCGAACGCAGTGGCGTCTGCAATGCGTTGCTCGGGGCGAATGATTTGCGGCTGTCTGCAGCCTTGCTCGAATCCGAGCGCGCCCTGCTGGAGCGTGCGGTTGACCGGCTCGGGCTGTCCGCGCGCGCGCACCAACGCATCCTGCGGGTGGCGCGCACGATTGCTGATCTCGAAGGCGTCGAACGCGTCACCGGCACGCATCTGATGGAGGCGATCGGCTATCGCCGTCTGGATCGGCAGCCGGTGATTGCGGCGGCTTGATCAACTTTGGGGTCGCGGCCGGGGCCGCTCCTACAGTCTCGCCTCAAGGATGGTTAGGGTTTGGCGGACGCCCTGGCGACCAGCACCTTCATGCGCGCATCGTCGCCCACATCGGAAAACAGCTTGCTGGCGGTTTCTGGTTTCAGGCGCGCGCCGCGTTCGATCAGCAGTTCCGCGGTGTCGTAGTTCTTGACGACGAGGGCCATCGACAGCGGTGAGAAGCCCTGCGGCGAGCGCGCTTCGATATTCGCGCCGGCGTCGAGCAGGCGCTTGACCACGATCGGCGGACATTGCTGCGCGGCCCAGACAATGATCTCGGTGTCACCGAAGGCCTTGTCATTCACATCGGCGCCGGCATCGAGCAGCAGCTCGATGATGCGCATCTGTACCTCACGACCGTTCGGTGGTTCTTGGCAGCGCGTGCTGGCCACGAGCTGCAACACGCTTTGCGGCAGGATGCCGCGCGCGTCGGCCGCTATGCCGCTCGCCAGCACCGCGGCGACCAGCCTTTCGTCTTGCATCATCGCGGCATGAACCAGCGTGTCGGCATCGGCGTAGCGCTGCTCGGCTTCGAGATGCCGCGCAGCTTCGGCAGCGCTCATCGGTGCTTCCGTCGTAGCGGCTGTAACCACGGCACCAAACGACGTGCCGATGATCAGCGCCCATGTCGATATCAACGGTCGTTGCAACATCATCATGATCATTTCCCCTTCGCCGCGGCGCGCGCCAGGACCGCCTTGACGCGCGGGTCGCTCGGCGTTTCCGCAAAGAGGCGATCGAGCTTGGCCGAATCAAGGCGTGCGCCACGTTCAACCAGAAATTCAGCAATCTCGACCTTGCCCAGCACGAAGGCCATTTCCAACGGCGTGAAGTCCTGCTTGTTGACCGGATTCACCTGCGCGCCGCCGTCGAGCAGACGCTGGATGATGGCGAGCGGACACTGCTGCACGGCCGGCATCAGGATCGGATTGCCGCGCTCGTCGAAGGCATCCGGATTGGCGCCGCGCTTCAACAGCAGGTCCATGACGTCGAGGTTGACCGCGATCGGCTCCGCCGGCAGCGCGCAGCCGCCGGTTGCCGCAGCGGCCAGCGGCGACATCCATGCACTCGATTTCGCGTTCACGTCGAGACCGGCGTCGAGCAACACGGTGACTTCCTCGACCGCACCGCGGCGCGCGGAATCCATCAGCTGATCGAGGCTGACGGACAGTCCCAGAGCGCGCGCACGGGCCAGCGCATCATTGGATGTCGCGGCGGTCGTCGTGGGCGCGGCATCGAGTTCGGCACGGCGTTCGGGCGAGCGCTGGTCCAGCCAATCCTGCAGCAGCTCGCCACGACTTTGCAGATAGCCCTTCTGTTCGGACGTATCCGCCATGGCCTGCGCGATCGCCGCTTTCAGGTCGGCGTCCGTGGCTTCGAGTGTGCGATGTACCATCACCGCATCGCCGCGCAGGCTCCAGGAAAATGGTCCGCCGATGATCTTGCGCAGCGCCGCTGGCGCCTGCGCGCGGACGTACTGCTTGACTGCCTGCGGGCTAGTGCCATCGGCGTCGCCGAGTGACTCGATCGCATCGATCAAATCGTCGGCCACGTCCTCGCTGCGCGTCGTTGCGAGCGCATCGATCAAGGCGTCGATCGAGGCCTGTGCATCGTCACCTGATGCGATCGCCTGTTGCGCTTGTCGCACCAGGTCATCGGGGCGACCAGACGACGGCGACACCGCCGATGTGGAAAGGCTGGCGACGGCGAGCAGCGCCCACAGCCATGCATGCTTGGGACTTCGGCGGTTCAGCGACATGGCTTTGCTCCCGAGATTGGGCGCACAGGGCGCCTGGTACGTGGATAAACGTCCAATCCGGCGAAACCGAACGCCACTGCCAGGATTTTTTATGGCGTTCGACCGGGAACTCATCCCAGCCAGGACACCGGTGATCCCGATCGGTCATCTGTGCGTGAACACGACCCGCCACAATGCCGGCATGAGCTCCTCACCGCTTCCGCCTGGTCCTTGGCGCCGCCTGCGTGCGCACCCGATGCTATGGGTCACTACGTTCTGGTTTTTCCTGTCGATGCTGTACGTGCCGCAGCAGCTGATCATCGCCGCCCTGCGCGGTTCGCGTGATCCGTCGCTGGTGATCATTCTGTCGAATTTCGGCATTTTCATGATCTGGGCGCTGTTCACGCCGGTGGTATGGCGCATTACCCGGCGCTGGCCGATTCCCGGGTCGGCGTTCGCGCAACGCCTCGGTATCCACCTGCTCTCGGCCCTGGCCCTGGCCGGCTTGCATCTGCTGCTGATGGTGCTGTGGCTGAAACTGATCGGGCGCAGCGAAGACTGGATCCGTCTCGTGCAGTTGCAGTTGAGCGGTGTCACTGCAACCAACATCATGCTCTATTCGCTGGCGGCGATCGCCTGCCACGGCTACGACTGGTGGCTGCGTTATCGTGAGGTCGAGCGTTCCCGCGTTGAAGCGCAGCTGACGGCATTGCGCTCGCAGCTTGACCCGCATTTCCTGTTCAACACCCTGAATGCGCTCGCCGAACTCGCGCATCAGGACGCGGCGTTGACCGAGCACCTGATCCTGCGCCTTTCCGAGCTGCTGCGGCGGTCGCTCGGCGGGGAAGCGGGACACTGGACGACGCTCGCCGAGGAGCTCGATTTCCTCGCCGCGTATCTCGAAATCCATCACGCCTTGATGGGCGATCGTCTGCGCGTGCAAATCGAGGTCGAGTCGGAACTCCGCAACGAACGCGTGCCACGGTTGATGCTGCAGCCGCTGGTCGAGAATGCGATCCGCCATGGCTTGGCACCGAAGCGCGACGGCGGCACGGTGAGCGTGAGCGCGCGTCGCGACGGCACGATGTTGCGTATCAGTGTGTCCGACAATGGTGTCGGTGGCCGGGCGCCACCGCGCGAGGGCATCGGCCTCGGCAATCTACGTCGACGTCTCGAAGTGCTGTATCGAGGCGCCGCGATGATGCAGGTCGAGGGACTGACCAATGGCGGATTCGAAGTCCGCATCGCCCTGCCGCCACCGCCAACGGAGTTCGCATGAGCACCACACTGCGCTGCCTGATCGTCGACGATGTGCAACTGGCGCGCGATCGCCTGCGCCGGCTGCTTGGCGCCATCAACGACATCGAGATCGTCGGCGACGCGGCCAATGTCACCGACGCCCTTGAACTCATCCACGAGCATGCGCCCGACCTGGTGTTCCTCGACATCGAAATGCCCGAGCGCGACGGCTTTGCACTCACCGCCGCCTTGCCGGAACCGCTACGGCCGGCGGTGGTGTTCGTCACCGCTTACGACCAACACGCGGTGCATGCCTTCGAAGATGGCGCGATCGACTATCTGTTGAAGCCGGTGGAGGCCGATCGGCTGAAAACGGCGGTCGAGCGTGTGCGCTTGCGCCGTGGCAGCTGGACGCCGGAATTGATGGCGCAGTTGCAGACGCTCGGCGGCGAAACCCATTATCCGGACCGGCTGTCGCTGCCGGTCGATCACGGCATTCGTCTTCTGGGTCTGGATGACATCGACTGGATCGAGTCGGCCGGCAATTACTTGTGCATCCGCACCGGCAACGAAACCCTGATTCTGCGCGAGACGCTGACCAAGATGGAAACACGTCTCGATCCGAAGCGCTTCGCGCGCATCCATCGCTCGCGCATCGTGCATCTCGGCCGCGTCTCGAAATTGCTGCCGCTGTACAACGGCGACCACACCGTGGTGTTGAAAGACGGCACCGAGCTCGGCCTGTCGCGTACCTATCGCGATGCTTTGTACCGAGCCCTTGGCATCGAACATTGATCGGGGCCGGGTGCTGATTGCGACGCTGTCGCGTCAGCCATGTTGCACAACCGTGACGTTGTCACCGGAATGCATTGCGCCTGCAATCCGCCCGCCACGTGCGCCACCGAAGATGCCAGCCGATGACCGCAAGCCTGCGGCACGCTGCTTATCTTTTCGGAGTCGACCATGCGCTTTTCCAACCTTTCGCGTTCACTCGCGTTTGCAATCTCTTCCGCTTTCGTTGCGACGAGCGCGCATTCGGCGTTGATCGTCAACGAACAGTTCGAAGGTACCTACTTCAACAGCACGCAGTCCGGCCGCGGCGTGAATCTGGACTGGTTCCAGACCGCATCGACGAGCGGCGTCATGGGCGTGGTCTTCTATACCTACGACAGCAATGGCCAGCCCCTGTGGCTGCTCGCCAATGTGTCGCTGACTGACCGCGAGTCGCGCAAGACCGGCATCACGGTCAGCCGTTTCCAGGGCGGCAGTTTCGGCAACACGTTTACGGCACCGACCGGCGCCACCGTTGGTACCATGAACATTGAATTCCTGAGCTGCAACCACGTCACCATCGACTTCACCGCGGCGGGTGGCAGCAACCTGCAGAACGTGAACCTGAACCTCGAACGCTTCTTCGGTGCACCGGCGTCCTGCGCCTACCAGACCGAATTCACGTCCTGCCCGGCCGGCACCACGCGCATCGAAGCGCTGCCGCGCACCTGCCAATTGCCGGCCACGATCACCGGCAATATGCGCCTGACGAATAACGCGACCTACCTGATTTCGGGCAAGACTTCGGTCGGCGGTGGACGTAACACCAATTCGGGTACGTTGACGCTGGATCCGGGCACGGTTGTGCAGGGCCTTGGTCAGCAGATCGACTATCTGGTCGTACAACCCGGTTCGAAGCTGTATGCCGAAGGCACCGCAACGGCGCCGATCATCTTCACCGGACCGAACGACGTGCCGGGTTCATGGGCGGGCCTGGTGATCGCCGGCAACGCCGTCGACAACAGCTGCACCGGTGCCACGCCCTGCGCGTTCGAAGCCGACAGTGCGGTGACCTACGGCGGTACCAATGACAACGATTCGAGCGGCGCGCTGCGTTATGTGCAGGTGCGTTACGCCGGTCAGGTGATCCGCCAGAACGAGGAATTGAATGCCATCACCTTCCTGGGCGTCGGTCGTGGCACCGTGGTCGACCATGTGCACGTGCACGCGGGCAAGGACGACGGCTTCGAAATGTTCGGCGGCAGCGTCAATGCCAAGCATCTGATCGGTACCGCCGTGGAAGACGATTGCCTCGACTTCGCCAATGGCTACAGCGGCAAGATCCAGTACGCCTACTGCAAGCAGACCGCAACCGCTTCGACCGATTCGAATGGTGTCGAGTCGGACAACAACAATCCGGGATTCGACTTGTTGCCGCGCACACAGCCGAAGCTCGCCAATATCACCTTGATCGGTGCAACCTCCGGCAACGAGGGCCTGCGCATTCGTCGCGGTTCGGCCGGTAACTACTTCAACATCGTCTCCACCGCTGCTGGCCAGGAATGCCTGAACTTCAATGATGCCGCGACCTTCAACGCCAGCGGCACAGCGGCCACGCCGACGTCGACCGGCGTGCTGACGATGACCGGCTCGGCGCTCGGCTGCACCACCAACTTCGAGGACTCGGGCAGCGAGCCGTATCTGGTCAGCGCATGGTATCGCGGCCAGTCGGGCAACAGCGACGGAACCGCTGCGGCGCTCGGCTTGAGCGGTCGCTTCCCGGCGAGCGGATCAATTCTGCTGGGGAGCGGCGTCGCCGTGCCCAACGACAGCTTCTTCGACACAGTCAACTACAAAGGCGCTTTCGGCGGCGCGA
>JAYUXS010000420.1:0-3119 GCA_043752845.1 Lysobacterales bacterium
TCGAGCTTGGCGCGCGCGGCCCCACTCGCCATCGCCTGTCGTGCACGCTGCAAGCCATCACCGATATCGCTGGCGACGCCTGCCGCATACAAGGCGGCGCCGGCGTTGAGCGCGACGATCTCGCGCGGCAAACCGTCGACACCATCGATCGCCTCGAGCACGCGCGTGCGTGATTGCGCCGCATCTTCCACGCGCAGATTGCGGCTCGATGCCATGCGCAGACCGAAGTCTTCCGGGTGGATCTCGTATTCGCTCACCACGCCGTCACGCAGTTCACCGACCAGGGTCGCGGCACCGAGCGTAATCTCGTCCATCTGATCGCGACCGTAGACCACCAGCGCATTGCGCGCGCCGAGGCGCTGCAGCACACGCACCTGAATGCCGACGAGGTCCGGATGGAACACGCCCATCAAGATGTTCGGTGCGTTCGCCGGATTGGTCAGCGGCCCGAGGATATTGAAGATCGTGCGCACGCCCATTTCCTTGCGCACCGCCGCGACGTTCTTCATTGCCGGATGATGCATCGGCGCGAACATGAAACCGATACCGGTGCGGCGGATGCACTCGCCGACCTGCGCCGGCTCGAGGTCGATGCGCGCGCCCAGCGCCTCCAGCACATCGGCGGCACCGGACTTGCTCGACACGCTGCGATTGCCATGCTTCGCGACCTTGGCACCTGCGGCCGCGGCGACAAACATCGCCGCCGTGGAGATATTGAAGGTGTGCGCGCCATCGCCACCGGTGCCGACGATGTCGACGAAATGCGGCGCGTCACCGATCTCGACCTTGGCCGACAACTCACGCATCACCTGGGCCGCGCCGGCGATTTCGCCGATGGTCTCCTTCTTGACGCGGAGCCCAGTCAGGATCGCCGCGGTCATCACCGGCGAGACTTCGCCGCGCATGATCTGGCGCATCAGATCGACCATTTCGTCGTGGAAGATTTCGCGGTGCTCGATGGTGCGCGCGAGCGCCTGTTGCGGGGTGATCGACATTGCAGATCCGGTCTGTTGTAGGAGCGCCACTTGTGGCGCGATTCAATGGTCGCGATTCACGTCGCAAGAAAATTCTTCAGCATGGCGTGGCCATGCTGGGTGAGGATCGATTCGGGGTGGAACTGCACGCCCTGGATCGCGTATTCGCGGTGGCGCAAGCCCATGATCTCCTCGATCGAGCCATCGGCGTTTTCGGTCCACGCCGTCATCTCCAGGCAAGCGGGCAACGAGTCGCGCTCAACGACCAGCGAGTGATAACGCGTCGCTTCGAATCCATCGGGAATGCCGGCAAACACGCCTTGCCCGGCATGACGGATCGCCGAGGTCTTGCCATGCATGATGCGCCCGGCACGAATGACTTTGCCGCCAAACGCCTGCCCAAGACTCTGATGCCCGAGACAGACGCCAAGCATCGGCAGCTTGCCGGCAAATTCAGTCAGCACCGCCAGCGACACTCCCGCTTCGTTGGGCGTACACGGCCCCGGCGAAATGACGATGCGATCCGGCTTCAGCGCGCCAATGCCGGCGACATCGAGCTCGTCATTGCGGATCACCTTCACCTCTTCACCCAGCTCGGCGAAGTACTGCACGAGGTTGTAGGTGAAGGAGTCGTAGTTGTCGATCATCAGCAGCATGTTCGGTCCGGTTCTGGCCGCGACCGTGGGGCACGCGGGATTCGATGACTGGACGTGCAAGCTTATCGAATCGTGCGCGGCTGCGTCTCGACCTGCGCAATGAGCGCCTGCGCCCTAAACTGTCGCTGACTCGCAGGGTTCACCCATGACCGATCGCGGTAATCACCCAGTCGCCTCATCGGCACGTTATCCGCTGATCCTGCTGGCGATGTTCGTGGCCTGGTGGACCGCGCTTGCGATTTCGCCGCATTACCGCGAGGACTGGCTGCTCGAGAACCTGCTCGTGGTCGTCGCTGTGCCCTTGCTGATCTGGAGCCATTGCCGCCTGCGTTTTTCCGACTACGCCTACACCGCGTTGTTCGTGTTTTTCTGTCTGCACGCAGTCGGCGCTTACTACACCTACTCGGAAGTGCCATGGAACGCGGCACTGAAATCACTGAGCGGCTGGGACGCGATGGCCGCCTTCGACATCGAACGCAACCACTTCGATCGCGTCGTGCACTTCAGCTACGGCCTGTTGATCGTGCCCGCCGTCGCCGAACTGATCGACGCACGCGGTCCACTGCGCGGCTGGTGGCGCCACGTCGTCCCGATCATGTTCATCATGTCGAACTCGGAACTGTACGAAATGATCGAATGGCAAGCCGCCGAGATCTTCGGCGGCGAACTCGGCCAGGCCTATCTCGGCACGCAAGGCGATATCTGGGATGCGCAGAAGGATTCGGCGATGGCGATGTTCGGGGCGATTGTCGGACTTGCCGCGTATCGCACTCGACTGCTGTCATTTCTTAGCGGCGCTGGCGAGCGCCAATGAACGGCAACTTCTATTGGTCAAATTCGCTTCATTGGGCTCCTTTCCTGTTTCGCTCCAACAAAGACAGGCACGAAGCTATTCGGCAGATGCTCCTTCGAAATTACACAGGAATTGCTGCTTTTCATGCGTGTCGTCCGACGTCACTCGAGCCCTACCGATCAGAGGGCCTTAAGTACTTTGATCGCGATGCTCTAGAAAAATTCGCGGTGAATATGTTCAGTAGCTTCACCGCCCTAGCCCCACCTGATTTGGTGCAGGCCGCGATTCGAAATGTGGACAGCGGCGCGATAGGAGTATGCCTTGCGATTGACGATCGCGAGGTGCGCAGGTCCCATTTCGCATCCCGCGGCAGTGAGTTCTGTCACCGAGTAGCAAAAGAACTAGAAAGGACAACAGGCCATGACTTTCCAACTCTGCTCGCTGCGATTGGTAAGCCCGCATTGATAACTGTGGGACTCTTGTGGAGCGATCTGGATGAATCAAGGATCACGGAAATCTCTTTTCGAGTCGCAGAAGAAACCGCGCAAGATCAATTTGATTCCCGCGTACCCCCATCATACGACGGCTGCTTCTTGTTCGAGCACGATGTCCATGCAAAGAGGATTGTCAGTCTTGAGCAACTCTAGTTTTGTCACAACCCACTCGCCGCCTGCGCCACCGCGCGGAACAGTGCGC
>JAYUXS010000421.1:0-3118 GCA_043752845.1 Lysobacterales bacterium
CGTGACTAACGGCATGTTGGCTAGAATCTCGCGGCTTTGCCGATCAGCATCGAACCCAATGCCGTTCCCGCAGACCCGACGCCGGCAGCGAACATGCGCCAGCCGAACAGCAGGGTACCGAGCACCACCAACCCGCCGCCGGTGGCTGAAGCACGCGCGGATTCAAACCCGACGAATGCGAAAGCTGCGGAAACGACGAGCGTCAGCACCACTTCCAGAATGGCGATCCGGGCGACGAGGTGACGGCCGTGTGCAAGTTGCGTGCTCAAGGCCATGCGCTCTCTGGGGATCGTCGAAATCGAAATGGCAGCAAGGCCGCCTGCAAAGCCGCGAGATTCTAGCCAACATGCCGTTAGTCACGCAAGGCGAAGTGCATCGGCGCAGAGCCATGACTGCGCCAGCATGGTGCAACCTTCAGGGCGTGTAAGGGCGCAGCCGAAAGCGCTCGATCGGGTCAAGGCGCCGCGAAAACTGGCACAGGTACTGCCATTGCCGTTCCGGATGGGTCAGTTCGACCCAGTGGCCGCCGTCAAAAGTTTGCAATTGGTAGTCGCGGGTGTCGGTCCAGCCCTGCGCACGAAATCGCGGCGCGTCGGCTGCGGCATAGCCGATGAGCGGATCCTGGTCTCCGACGATCACCTGCAGCGGCAGGCGCGGAAATGCGCTGCGTAGCGCCGAATCGCAATTCGCGGCACGACTGCCGTTGCAAGCCAGTCCGGCGAGCACACCGGCGTTCACGGCGAGCGCGGCGAATTGGCGCCGTCCGAAACCTGCGTGAGTCGGGTTGATCAGCAGATCCAGCGCGACATGGCCGCCCGAAGAAAATCCCCACAGATAGCGGCGCGCACGCTCGATGTTGTGGCTTGCCTCAAACTGGTGCACGATCGCGGCGATGACATCGTAATCAGTGGGCGCGTCCGCAGGCGCGGTCGGTGCCACCCAACTGCCTTGGCTGCCGCCCGCCACCGGCGACAGCACGGCGAATCCATACCGCGTCGCTGCATCGATCCAGACGTCGCGCACCACGCGAGCTTCGTTTCGTGCCCGCAGCGGCGAACCGGCGGTGCCATGCAGGACCACGACCAGCGGCATCGGCTTGCCCAGCGGCAATTCGGGCACGAAGTAGAAATATTCGCGATGGCCGTAATTCGGAAGCGACTCGAATCCGGGCACGGCGACGAATCCGTTGCCGCCGCCGACCGCGCCGCCAGCGCCGAGCGATGGCCAGGTCGACGTCGAGGTTTCGAAGCCATCGCCTTGTGCACCCACTTCCGCGCACGCCGACGACGGCAAGCGCAGGGTCTGCGCCAACACAGCTTGCGCGCAGAGCAATTGAACGACGATGGCGAACACGAATTGGTTCATGGGTCCCGCATCACAACGCTTCGCGCTAGCCTAGCGCCTGCTTGTGTTGTCACTGACTGTCACTCGTCCGCATAATGCGGCTTCGTTCAGGAGGAGTTTTTCGTTCCATGTCGCAGGATTTGTTCGTGATGATGCCTTCGGGCCAGGTGGTGTTTCGCGAGGGCGACAGCGGCACGGAGATGTTCATCATCGAATCCGGCAGCGTGGACATCGTGCGCGCAGCGCGCGGGACCGAGCCACTGGCGACGCTTGGCCCCGGCGATTTCTTCGGCGAAATGGCCATTCTTGAGGACCAGCCGCGCTTTGCCAGCGCCATCACGCGGGCCCCGACGAAGCTGCTGCGCATCGATCGCGCGGCGTTTCCGGGCGTCATCGCCGGCAATGTCGAAATCGCCATTCGCATCATGCGCAAACTCGCTGGACGGCTGCGTCGCAGCGAATCGCGGATCTCGGAGACGACGGTGCCGCATCCGGTCGAAGTTCGTCGCGCCGGTACGCCCGCGACCGAATTTACGCCGATGCCAAGGAACGCTGAGACGCGTTCGGCGCGCGAAGCGCCGGTTGCGCCAACGACTGCCAACGCCGTGCCGGTGCTCGTGCATGTCACGACCCAGACCCGCTTTGTGCTCGGTGGCAACACCGAGTTTCTGGTCGGCCGTCCGGATCCGGTGACGGCGACAACGCCCGAGATCAATCTCGGACCGCTCGATGCACAGCGTTCGCTGTCGCGCCGTCACGCCAAGATCTTCCGCGAAGCCGGCGGCTGGCGCGTCCGTGAAGAAGTCGGCACCTTGAACGGCACCTGCGTCAACGGCGTTCGCCTCAAACCGGGCGTGACGACCGTGTTCGTGATCGGCGACGTGCTGCGCTTCGGCAGCATCGACTTGAACGTGGCGGTGGATCCGTCATGAACATCGTCCAGGAATCGCATGGTCAGGTGCTGTTGATCACACCCAGCGGCCGCCTCGATTCCGAAACCGCGGGCGAACTCGAACTGGTTTTGCACGATGCGCAATCGGCCGGCCGGCGGCATTTCGTGATCGACATGGCGGCCGTGTCCTACGTCAGTTCGGCCGGCCTGCGCGTGCTGATGGCGCTGGCGAAGCGCCTTGACGGCGGCATCGGCAGCGTGCGTCTGTGCGCCATGAATGCCTCGGTGAAGCAGGTCTTCGACATCGCCGGATTCACCGCAATGTTCGCGCTGTACCCAGATCGAAAGGCGGCACTTGATCGACATCCGCACATGTTCGATGCCTCAGTTGCGTTAATGGATGCGGCAGCCGCCCTGCTCGGTGCCGGCGAAATGAGGACAACCTCGAATGGCGACCCGGCGCATGCCGCGGCAGCCGCGGAACTACTGGGTGTCGCGCCGAATGACCCGGACGACCAGAAGCGCTCGACCGTGATTGGTGTGGCGGTCAGTGCATTACCGTCATCGGCGACAGGCGTGCCGAGCCCGTGGAAACGTCTATTCGGCAAGTGATGGTCAGCGCCGCCAGAGCGCGATCACGGCGATGTCGTCGTATTGGGTGACATCGCCGTAGTAGTCGCCGACCGCACGCGACAACGACTCGATCGCCTGTCCGGCGGAACGCGCGGCAGCCAGCAGCGGCTTGACCCGACCCAACCCGAATGCTTCGTCGTCGGCGTTGCGCGCCTCGTCGAGTCCATCCGTGTACATCAACATGCCATCGCCACGCGCCAGATCGACGCGGGTCTCGTAGAAATTGGTATTGCCGACGCCAAGTGCGGT
>JAYUXS010000422.1:0-3114 GCA_043752845.1 Lysobacterales bacterium
GGCCTGCAGGCCTGCCCACAGCGCGGCTTGATGTTCCTTCGGTCGGAACGGCGGGCTCATCACATGCGCGGCGGCGCGGGTGAAATCGGGATCGCGGTAGACCGAGTCGTCAATCAACAGATGGCCGGCGAGCACTTCGCCGAACACGCGCTGGCCTTCGCCGCGCGCACGCGCGATCGCTTCCAACGACTGCCGCGCCGAGTTGTGCACGATGTACAGCGGCGCGCCCAGCACTTCGGCAATGCGGATCGCGCGATTCGCGGCTTCGCCTTCGACGGCCGGCGGTCGCGACAGCGGATGTCCTTCCGGCCCGGTGATGCCGCGCGCGATCAATTGCTTTTGCAAACGGAACACCAGCTCGCCGTTTTCGGCATGCACGGTCGGCAGCGCGCCGAGTTCGATGCACCGCGTGAAGCTGTTCACCAGCACTTCGTCGTCGCACATGATGGCGTTCTTGTACGCCATGAAATGCTTGAAGCTGGACACGCCGTGTTCGTTCGCGAGCTCGCCCATCTCGCGACTCACCGATTCATCCCACCACGTGACGGCGACATGGAAGGCGTAGTCGCCTGCGGCTTTCTCGGCCCAACCGCGCCATTCGCGAAAGGCCGCCAGCAGCGACTGCTGCGGATTCGGAATGACGAAATCGATGATGCTGGTGGTGCCGCCGGCGAGACCCGCCGCAGTACCGGAATAGAAATCGTCGCTCGCGACGGTGCCCATGAACGGCAGTTCCATGTGCGTATGCGGATCGATCCCGCCCGGCATCACGTATTGGCCGCCGGCATCGATCACTTGCGCGCCGTTCGGCGCCTCAAGTTTTTCTCCAACCGCCGCAATCACGCCATCGCGGATCAACAGATCGCCACGCGCCGTCAATTCGGCATCGATCAGGGTGCCGCCACGAATCAGGGTAAGCATGTACGGGCCTCTCGTTTTCGCTGGAATACTCGAACCGAGTCTAGCGAAGCGCGCGCGCGTTGGTCACACCCATCAATCCTCCTCGACACGCGGCTTGTAGGCCTCCATCAACTGCTTCTGGACATTGCCGGGTACCGCCTCGTAATGATTGAATTCGATGCGCGGCGGCCGAATTTTCACTTCGACCTGATAGCGCTTCTTCATGCGCTCGAGCATCACCCGCAGATGCAATTCGCCGAGGCCGCGAATCACCGTCTCGTTCAATTCCTTGTTGTGTTCGATGCGGAAGCAGGGATCCTCTTCGGCCAGTTTGTGCAGCGCCGTGGCGAGTTTCTGTTCTTGGCCCTTGGTCGCCGGTTCGATGGCGAGACCGAACATCGGTCGCGGAAAATCGATCGGCTTGGGATGGATCTGGTCCTCGCCGTGCGAGTCATGCAGCACCCCGATGCCGGCGATATCGCCGGCGATCGCCTCTTCAATCTCGACATGATCCTTGCTGCGCAGGCGGAACAGGTGTCCGACCTTGAACGGCTTCTTGCCGTCGTCGATGAACAGCTGCGTGTCGCGCCGCACCGTGCCCTGATAAACGCGGAACACGCTGAGCTTGCCGACGAAGCGGTCGTTGACGATCTTGAACACGTCGGCAATGACGCTCGAACAGATCGAGCAATTCACGTACGCCGGCACGGCTGCGCGCCGACACGAAACAGATCGGCACCAGATGACCTTCACGCAGGCACTGCTCGAAGGCGTCGTGCAGCTCCTGTCCGGACAGACCTTCCTCGCCCTCTTCGAGGTAATGACTCATCACGTTTTCGTTGATCTCGACGACCTGGTCGATGATGCGCTGGTGCGCATCGACCACCGACGAAAAATCCGACTCACCCTGCGGATTGACGAAACAGTCGACGACTTGCGAGCGCCCTTTCGCGGGCAGGTTGATTGGCAGGCATTCGTTGCGAATGCCTCGCGCAACTGTTCCACCAACAATTCCAGATCGGCTTCGGCATGGTCAATTTTCTGCACGATCGGCAATCGACACAACCGCCGCGCCTTGGCGTATTCCATCAGGCGCACTGTGCTGTGCTCGATGCCGATGGCGGCATTGACGACGACTGCACAGGTTTCGACGGCACCCAGCACGGCCAGCGTCGGGCCAAGGAAGTCCGGGTAACCGGGCGTATCCACCAGATTGATGTGCACGCCGCCGTGATCGATCGAAGCAAGCGCCGTCTGGATCGAATGCTGGCGTTCTCTTTCCATCGGGTCGAAGTCGGACACCGTGGTACCGCGCTCGACCGTGCCTGCCGTCGGGAGGGCGCCACCGGCATGCAGCAGGACTTCGAACAAACCGGTTTTGCCGGCGCCGGAATGACCGACGAGTGCGATGTTGCGGATCTGCTCGGTGCTGTATGCAGGCATTGCGCGGCCCTCCCAGGCGTAGGTCGCCGGTGGCTTTGCGATTGCGAGCCACCGGACGGTGATCGAATGCAGCGAGTGGCTTGATCGTCGTGCGCACCGGGCAGATGGTCGAGGGGAAAATCGCGCTGGCTGCACCGCGCAAGTCGCCGAACGCGTTCTGGCCCGGGATCTGTTGCGAAGCTGAATCGCCGCCCTGATCAACCGCCCGATTGCGGCCGGATTCAGAACAAATTCAGCGCGCTGATCCCAGCATCGTCGCCACGATTTGCTCACCACCACCGGAGAATAAAACATGCGTGCGGTCATGAAGTCGCTGTCGATGCTCACCCTGGCCATGGCCTCAAGCGGCGTGTTCGCCGGCCACAACGACGAACCGGAATACGACACCGCCCGCGTCGTCTCGGTCGATCCGGTCATCGAATACGTCGATGAACCCGTCACGCGCGATGTCTGCCGGAACGAGCCTGTCGAGCGTTATGAGCCGCGTTACGGCAGCGGCTACGACGATCGTCGTCATCGTGACAACACCGGCGCGACCCTGCTCGGTGCATTGGTCGGCGGCGCGCTCGGAAATACTGTCGGACATGGTGATGGCCGTCGCGCGGCGACGATTGCCGGTGCGGTGATCGGCGGCGCGATCGCGAATGACGGAGCGCGCCGGCCGCGTTACCGTGATGAAGGTGGCCGCTACCACCGCAGTCACGAACAGCGTTGTGAAACGCGCACCGAGTATCGACAGGAAGAACGCGTGGTCGGTTATGACGTCGCTTA
>JAYUXS010000423.1:0-3109 GCA_043752845.1 Lysobacterales bacterium
CGAGACCGATCTCGGCGACTACGAAAAGGTCAACGGTGTGTACTTCCCGTTCTCGGTAGCTTCCGGCGCCAAGGGCTCGTCGCAGAAGTCGACGGTGACCTATGAGAAAGTCGAAGCGAATGTCGAATTGTCCGATGCCGTGTTTGCCTATCCAGAAGCGGTGAAACCATGAAGACGCGCATCACACAGGGATTCCGCATCGTCGGCCCGATCGCGGTCGCATTGAGCGCGGCCTGCGCCGTACGCGACGCAAACGCCGGCTATGACAGCGCCACGATTTCCGGCCTCGGCATCCGCAATATCGGCTCGAGCGCGATGAGTGGCCGCATCAGTGCGCTCGATGCCTATGTCGAAGACGGCAAGACCGTGATCTTTGTCGGATCGGCTAGCGGCGGCGTGTGGAAGTCGCCCGACGGTGGCACCACCTTCGAGCCCAAATTTGACGACCAGCCGGTGCAGTCGATCGGCGCATTGGCGATCGATCCGTCCAATCACAAGACAATTTGGGTCGGTACCGGTGAAAGCTGGACGCGCAATTCGGTCTCGGTCGGCAACGGCGTCTATCGCAGCACCGATGGCGGAGAGACGTGGCAGCACATGGGCCTGCCTGAAAGCGAACGCATCGCCAAGATCATCGTGCATCCGAAAGACGGCAACACCGTCTACGTCTGCGCGCCCGGCAAGTTGTGGAGCGACTCGAACGAACGCGGCCTGTACAAGACCACCGATGGCGGTGCGCACTGGAACAAGGTGCTGGCGGGCGCGAATCTGTCGACTGGCTGCTCGGACCTGGAAATGGATCCGACCGATTCCAACGTGCTGTTCGCTGCACTTTGGGATTTCCGTCGTCAGGGTTGGACCTTCCGTTCCGGCGGCGAAAGCGAGTCCGCATTCAGCGGCAGCGCCCTGAGCCGCAGCAGTGACGGTGGCAAGACCTGGACCGAGTTGAAACCTGATGCGAACCAGGGTTTCCCGACCAAGCCCTATGGCCGCATCGCGCTCGCGATTGCACCGAGCGATCCGAAGATCATCTACGCGGCGATCGAGTCGCAGCGCAGTGCGCTGTTCCGCTCGTCCGACGCCGGCAGCACCTGGGAAGAGCGCGACCGCAGCCAGTTCTTGGTCTGGCGCCCGTTCTACTTCTCGAATCTGGTCGTCGATCCGAAGAATGCCGAGCGCGTGTTCAAGATGAACCTTGGTCTGATCGTTTCCGAGGACGGCGGCAAGAGCTTTTCCGGCACCGGCGGCGGTTCGCATGCCGACTGGCACGACCTCTGGATCAATCCTGCAAACACCAAGCACCTGGTCGGCGCCGACGACGGCGGTCTGTGGATCAGCACGAATGGCGGGTCGTTGTGGGAGAAGAGCGACAACCTGCCGATCTCGCAGTTCTATCATGTCAGTGTCGACGACCAGGACCCGTATCAGGTCTACGGCGGCCTGCAGGACAACACCAGTTGGGTCGCGCCGTCGCATTATCCGGGCGGCATCAGCAGCGCGCAGTGGGAGCCCTTCCTCGGCGGTGACGGCTTCTGGATGTTTGCCGATCCCACCGATCCGAACTACGTGTACTTCGAGTCGCAGGGCGGCAGCATCGTGCGCGCCAATCGCAAGACTCTGCAGCAACGCGACATTCAGCCGAAGGCGGGCTTCAAGGAGAAGCTGCGCTTCAACTGGAATGCGCCGATCCACATGAGTCCGAACGAGCGCGGCACGCTCTATCTCGGTTCGCAGTTCCTGCATCGTACGCGTGATCAGGGCCAGAGCTGGGAGCGCATCTCGCCGGATCTGACCACGAACGACATCAGCAAGCAGCAGCAGGAAAAGTCCGGCGGCATCACCGTCGACAACTCCGCCGCCGAAATGCATACAACGATCTACTCGATCAGCGAATCGCCGAAAGACGGGCAGGTGATCTGGGTCGGAACGGATGACGGCAATGTGCAGGTCACCCGCGATGGCGGCAAGACCTGAACGAATACGGTGCGCAATGTGCCGGGCGTACCCAAGGGTTCGTGGGTGAGTTGGGTCGAGGCGAGTCGTCACGACGCCGCGACCGCCTATGTCACCTTCGACCGCCACACCTTCGGCGATATCGCGCCGCATGCGTTCGTGACCCGTGACTTCGGACGCTCTTGGATGCGCATCGCTTCCACGGATCAGGGCGTCCGTGGCTATGCCCACGTCATTCGCGAGGACTCGGTGAAGCCCGACGTGCTCTTCCTCGGTACCGAATTCGGTTTGTGGATCTCGATCGATCGCGGCGCGAACCGGGCGGCGTTCAAGGGCGGCAAGTTCCCGGCCGTGGCGGTGCGCGACATCGCCGTGCAGGCGCGCGACAACGATCTCGTGCTCGGCACACATGGTCGCGGCATCTGGATCATCGACGACATCACGCCGCTGCGTCATCTCGATGCCAAGGCCATGGACAGCGAGCTCTCGATCCTGCCGAATCGTCCGCAGGTGCAGCGCATCGTCGGCTATGGCGGCTGGTCGCGTGGCGATGCCGGCTTTGTCGGCGCGAATGCACCCTACGGCGCGACGATCAGCTACCACCAGAAATCGCGGCATCTGTTCGGCAAGCTCCGGCTGGAGATCGTCGATGCCGACGGCAAGGTCGTCGATACGCTGCCGGCGTCCAAGCGGCGCGGACTGAATCGCGTGTACTGGTCGATGAACGTGAAGCCGCCACGCACGCCGCAGGGCGCGACGCTCGCCGGTGCCGCAACCTACGGCCCGACCGTGCTGCTCGGCACCTACACCGTGCGCCTGAGCAAGAACGGTGAGGTGTTTGAAGCGCCGCTCGTCATCGGCATGGATGCGCGCGCCAGCTACAACACTGAGGACCGCAAGCTTCAGTTCGCGGCGGCCATGCGGGTGCATGCGCTGTTCGAACGCATGGCCGATCTCTCGGATCGCATCGTCGGTCTGCGCGAACAGGCGCGCGCGAAGGCTTCGGCGCTCGCCGATAACGACAAGCTGAAGGCGAAGCTGCTCGCGCTCGTCACGCAGATCGAGGAGGTACGCAAGCAGATCGTCGCGACCAAGGAAGGCGGTGCCATCACCGGCGAAGAGCGTCTGCGTGAACACATGGACGCGATCTATGCCG
>JAYUXS010000424.1:0-3107 GCA_043752845.1 Lysobacterales bacterium
AGGCGATGTGCTGGATGCCCTCGCCCTTGTACTGGTCGAGGTATTCGTTGATCTGCGACTTCGGGTCGTTCGACTCGTTCAACGGAATGCGCACGACGCCGTCCGGCGCCGTCAGCGCCTTGGAGACGAGCCCGGTCTTGACGCCCTTGATGTCGAAGTAGCGGATCTCGCGAAACCCGAACAGTCGCTCGTAGTAATCCGACCACTTGGCCATGTTGCCGAAGTACAGGTTGTGCGTCAGATGGTCGATGAAGGTCAGGCCGAAGCCTTTCGGCTCGCGATCGACATCGTCGAAGAATTCGAATTCGGCCGCATATGGATCGACGCCGTCGGTAACCAGATAGAGCATGCAGTCGCCGATGCCCTTGATCACTGGCGCGTCGACCACGCGCGTATCGGCCTTGTGCGTAACCGCTTCGGCACCGCGAGATGCCACGGCCTTGAATGCCGCGTCGCCATCGTCGACGCGGATCGCGAAACCGCAGGCGCAAGGTCCGTGTGCGGCAGCGAAGTCAGCGGCGAAGGAATCGACCGACTCGTTGATGAGGAAGTTGCAGGTGCCTTGACGATACAGAGTCACCGCCTTGCTGCGATGTCGCGCCACCGCGGTGAAGCCCATCGACGTCAACAGCGCATGCAGCGCTTTCGGGTCGGGACTCGCGAACTCGACGAATTCGAAACCGTTGATACCCAGTGGATTCGGAAAACTGGTCGGATTGATGCCGGGATTCGGTTGCGCACTCATGTTCGCTCCAGATGTGGGGACGGGCTTGCACCCTCGATCGCGTCGATATAGTTTCATCTGAAACCATTATCGACGCAAGCATGATCCACACCGTCCTCGAACTGGAACGCTTTCTGCCTTATCGGTTGTCCGTACTATCGAACACGATCAGTGCCGCGATCGCCGCCGAGTACGAACGGCGCTTCGATCTTTCAGTAACTGAATGGCGCGTACTCGCCGTGCTCGGCCGCTATGCCGATCTGTCCGCCGTCGAAGTGGCCGAGCGCACGGCCATGGACAAGGTCGCGGTCAGTCGCGCTGTGGGTTCGCTGCTGAAATCGGGTCGTATCAAGCGCAGCGTGCACGACAACGACAAGCGGCGTTCGGTGCTGTCGTTGTCGCTGAAGGGGCGGCGGGTGTACGACGAAGTCGCGCCGATGGCGCTGCGCTACGAACGCGAACTGCTGTCGGTGCTGACCGCGGAGGAACGCGTCTGGCTGGAACGCATCCTCACCAAGTTTGTCGGGGAAGGCCACGACGCCCTGAAACGCGCCGCTGCGAACGCGCCGCGCTGAAAAGTGAAAGGCGGCCGAAGCCGCCCCTCATCTGCCCCGCGGGCATCTTCTCCCCGCAGACACGCGCGGGGAAGAACAGTCGGCTTACTTCACCCCATGCATCAGTTTCTGGATCAACGGCGCGACCAGGAACAGCAGCACGCCACCGACCATCAGAATCCAGAAGCCCTGCGTGTACGCCGTTTGCGCCGATGCGACCGTCATGCCGCCTTCGCCGCTGGCATGGCTCGCGAACAGCCCCGACAGGTTGTTGCCGATGCCCGTCGACAGGAACCAGCCACCCATGCCGAATCCGACCAGGCGCAGCGGTGCCAGCTTGGTCACCATCGACAGCCCAATCGGTGACAGGCACAACTCGCCGATCGACTGGATCCAGTAAACCGCAAACAACGTCCAGAACGGAATTTTCAGCGACTGCGGGTCGACCAGCGACGACAGCGCGAACATCAACAGCAGGAACGCAAGTCCGTTGAACAGGATGCCGAGCCCGAATTTGCGCGGGATCGACGGGTTCCACGAACCCATCTTGACCCAGCCCCACGCGATCAGCGGCGCGAGCACGATGATCGCGACCGAGTTGACGCTCTGGAACCAGGCCGTCGGGAACGTCCAGTTGCCGAACTGGCGATTCACGATCTCGTCGGCGAGGAACGTGAACGAGCTTCCGGCCTGCTCGAAGAACATCCAGAACACGATATTGAACGCGAAGATGATCAGCATCGCGATCACCTTGTCGCGCGCGACGGCGCCATTCTTGATCCCTTCGATCAGCAGCATGATCGCGAGCACGACGAACATCACCGTCAGCACGACCTGAAGCTTCTTTGCACCCATGTCGAGCAGGAAGTAGACAAGCGGGATCGCCAGCGCCGCGCCGGCGAAGACTGCGGCGATTCGACCGATGCCGCTCTGGCCGTCTGCGGTGTCGCCGACCCCCTTCAACTGCGCGCGACCGAGGTAGAACCAGACCAGCGAAATCAGCATGCCGATACCGGACGCGATGAACACATACTTGTACGCTGGCGTTTCACTCGTGCCGAAATAGCTTTCGGCGAGATATTGGGTGATCAGCGGCGAGATCATCGCGCCGAGATTGATGCCCATATAGAAGATCGTGAAACCGGAATCGCGGCGCTGGTCGCCGACCGAGTAGATCTTGCCGACGAGGGTCGAGATGATCGGTTTGAACAGGCCGTTGCCGACGATGATCGTCGCGAGGCCGAACTTGAACATGTCCTCGTTCGGCAGCGAAATCATGAACAGCCCGATCGCCATGATCACCGCGCCGACCAGGATCGAACGCTGGTAACCGAGGAACTTGTCGGCGACATAGCCGCCGAAGATCGCACCGGCATAGACCAGCGCGAGGTATGAACCGTAGATCAGTCCGGCGGACTGCTGGCCGCTCGCATCACCGCCATGGAACTGCGCGACGATGTACAGCACCAGTGCCCAACGGATGCCATAGAACGCGAAGCGTTCCCAGAACTCGGCCATGAACAACATCCACAACGGCCGCGGATGGCCCATCAACTGGCCATATTCCGGCGGGGCCGGTTGATCCGGAAGGCTTGCTCCACTCATTGCATTCTCCTCAAGCTGGTCTAACACGAACTGATTCAACACGACGCACGCCGTGCAGCGATGTCACACCCGATCCGTCGGGCAAAAAAGTGCGGAAGGTTTAGCGGCCCGGTGGCACCCGGTCAAACAATTCTGGTGGTGCGGTGCAGCAAATCATCTTTGGAAGCAGGAGCATCGCGGCTGCCGCCGCTCCTACATTCCAGATTGAAGCTTCACGGAGGGAT
>JAYUXS010000425.1:0-7262 GCA_043752845.1 Lysobacterales bacterium
CGAGCACCAGACCGCCGAGCAGACTGGTTGCGAGCTGGGCCGAACCGGACTTCCACCACAACAAGCCACCGAGTCCACCGAGCCCGGTCAGGGCGGTGATCACGGCACTGGTCTCGGCGAGCGGAATGTCCCGGCGCAACACGCGCAAGGCCGGCACGCGCCGCAGTGCCAGCACCGGCGGCAACGCAAAACTCAGCAACACGGTGAAGCCGACTGCTGCGCCATAAACCGCCGGGCCGATGCCCGCGGCCGGTACTGCGATACCGAGCGTACGCGCCAAGCTTTCACCGGCGAACCATTGCACTGCCCAGGCCAGCGCGATGCCGACGAGCGAGGCCGCGAACGCGAGCAACAACAGGCTGACCAGATGCAGGCTTGCGATCTCGCGGCTGTGCGCACCGAGGCAGCGCAACACCGCAGCATCGTCGAGATGGCGCGCGGTATGTCGGCGCGCGGCCATGGCGACGGCCACGCTCGCGAGTACCACGGCGACCAGCGCCGCGAGGCCGAAGAACTGGTCGGCGCGATCGAGTGCTGCGCGAATTTCCGGACGCGCATCGGCCGCGGTTTCGATGCGTTGGCCGCGACCGAGCTGCGGGCGCAGTCTCGCGATCAAGGTCGTCACCGCGGATCTGTCGCCGGCGGCGACCAGACGGTAAGTGATGCGTGCGCCGGGTTGCACCAGCCCGGTCGCAGGCAGGTCTGCGAGCGCCACGAACACCTTCGGCGCGGTGTTGAAGTAATCGAGCACCGCATCCGGCTCGGCGACCACCAGGGCCGCCAGCGTCAACTCACTTGCGCCCAATGCGACCCGGTCGCCGATCTTGACCGCGAGCGCCTCGGCACCGGCACGCGACAGCCACAGCGTGCCGTTGGCTGGCGCGCCCTGATGCACGCGTTCACGGCCATCGGCATCGCGCAAGCGATATTGCCCGCGCAGTGGATAGCCAGCGCCGAGCGCGCGCACATCGGCCAGTTTCAGCTGCGCACCAGCGCGCACCATGCTGTTGAAATTCCACACTTCGCTGCGTTGCAGTTGGAGATCGCTGATCTCGGCGCTGAGCGCGGCATCGATCGGCGTATCCGAGCGCAGCACGACATCGCCGCCCAGCAGTCGATTCGCTTCCAGCGACATTGCGCGCGTCGCGCGATCAGTCACGAAGGACACCGAGGTGACGGCGAGCACCGCCAGCACCAAGGCCGCGAACAGCACGCGCAGTTCGCCGGAAGCGACATCACGCCGCAGCTGACGCCAGGCCATGCGCAGGATCGACACCGGCGCCCTCATCCGCGCCGCACCAATTGATCGTCACTCAGGCGGCCGGCGTCCAGGCGCAGTTGCCGGCCACAACGCGCGGCGATGCGCTCGTCATGCGTTACGAGGATCAGCGTCGTCTCGGCGCTGCGGTTCAGATCGAACAACAAGTCGGCGATCACACGTCCGGTCGCGGTATCGAGATTGCCGGTCGGTTCGTCGGCAAACAGGATCTGCGGTCGCGTGACGAAGGCGCGTGCAATCGCGACGCGTTGCTGTTCGCCGCCGGACAACTGGCGCGGATAATGGTCGAGCCGCTCGCCCAGACCGACGCGGCTCAGGATCGACGTAGCCGGGGTTTCGGCATCGCGCACGCCGGCGAGTTCAAGCGGCAGCATCACGTTTTCGAGCGCGGTCAACGCCGGCAGCAACTGGAAGTTCTGGAACACAAACCCCACGCGCTCGCCACGCAGGCTGGCGCGACCGTCCTCGTCCAGCTGCGACAACGACTGCGTGCCGATGCGCACGTCGCCGCTGCTGGCGATATCGAGCCCGGCGAGCAAGGCCAGCAGGGTCGACTTGCCCGAACCCGAGGCACCGACGACCGCGACCGACTCGCCGGCTTTGATCTGGAACGAGACGTCATCGAGGATGGTCAGTTCGCGCCCGGGCAGGACGACGCGCTTGGTCAGCGCCTGCGCCTCGATCAATACCGGTGCCACGTTCATCTCGACTTCCCTATCCTCGCGCACTGCATTCATCCAACCACTCCGTCAACGGGGAAATCTTCATGCGGGCAGTCTCGCAAATTGCAATTCAAGCTTTCGTCATGGTCGTAGCCTTGTTCGCCGCAAGCGCTTCAGCGAGCGAACCGAAACGCGTGCTGGTGTTCGGTGACTCGCTGTCCGCGGCCTACAATCTGGCGCCGGAACAGGGCTGGGTGCATTTGCTCGATCTCGAACTGGCCAAGGCCACGCCTTCCTGGCGTGTGTTCAATGCCAGCATCAGTGGCGAAACCACGGCAGGTGGTGTAGCCCGCATCGATGCCGTACTCGCCGCCCAGAAACCAGACGTCGTCGTCATCGAACTCGGCGCCAACGATGGTTTGCGTGGCTTGCCGGTCGACATCGCGGCGAAGAATCTGGAGCGCATGATTCTCGCCGCCAAGGCACGCAAGGCGGCGGTGTTGCTGATCGGTATGGAGATGCCGCCGAACTACGGTCCCGAATACACCGGCGCTTTCCGGCAGATGTATCGCGACCTCGCCGCCAAGCACGCGACCGCGCTGCTGCCGTTCATGCTGGCGCCGATCGCGGATGATCGCGGCAATTTCCAGCAAGACAATATTCATCCGACCGCCGCCGCGCAGGCGGCATTGCGCGACCATGTGCGCCAGGCGCTGCTGCCGGTGCTGACAGCAAACCGTTGACACGCTGCTGCTAATCTCGCGGCCTTTCCATGGAGAACTTTGATGATCCGCAATGTCTTGATGATCGCCATCCTCGCAAGCCTGACCGCTTGCGCCAACACCGACGAGAACGACAGCACTGCCGCCGCGGCCACGGCAGATTCGGCCTCTGCATCCGCATCCGCGAGTGCATCTGCAAGTGCTGCGGCCAGTACGTCGACGAACACCCACGCGCTCGACGCCATTCTCGCCAGTCCGCATCGCGAGGCCGCCAACAAGGCCCGTGATGTTTATCGCCATCCGAAAGAGACGCTCGACTTTTTCGGCGTCACTCCGGCGATGGTGGTGATTGAAATCACGCCGGGCGGCGGCTGGTACACGGAAATTCTCGGGCCCTACCTGCGCGATGCCGGCAAGGCGGTCGCCGCGATCTGGGATGACGCGAAGCCGGGCGCGCCGGGCTACTACAAGCGCAACAACGACATCCTGCGTGCCAAGGTTGCGGCCAGTGCGGCGCAGTTGGATCGCGTCGAACTGCGCGCCTTCGACACCAAGGCGCCGAAATTCGGTGCAGCGAATTCTGCCGACGTGGTGGTCACCTTCCGCAACGTGCACAACTGGACCATGGACGGTACTGACGCCGACTTCTTCAAGGCGTTCTTCGATGTTGTCAAACCGGGCGGTGTGCTCGGCGTGGTCGAGCATCGCGCCAATCCGGGCACGACACCCGGAGCGACCAAGGCGAGCGGCTATCTGACCGAAGACTATGTGATCGGTCTGGCGACCGCGGCCGGCTTCGCGCTCGAAGCGAAGAGCGATGTCAATGCCAATCCGAAGGACACGAAGGATCATCCGGAAGGCGTCTGGACGCTGCCACCGAGCCTGGCCTTGAAGGACAAGGATCGCGAGAAGTACGTCGCGATCGGCGAGTCGGACCGCATGACCCTGCGCTTTCGCAAACCGGGCGCCGACACCCTGTTGAAAACCAGCGACTGATCGTCGGACTTTGCTGGTCCTGTTCAACAAGCCCTTTGAGGTGCTCTGCCAGTTCACCGACGGGCAGGGCCGGCGCACTTTGGCAAACTTCATCGATGTGCCCGGCGTCTATCCCGCCGGGCGACTGGATCGCGATTCCGAAGGCTTGGTCGTGCTCACCGACGACGGGGTGGCCGCGCATCGCCTGACCGATCCGCGGCACGCGCATCGCAAGACCTACCGCGTGCAAGTGGAAGGCACGCCGGTCGAGACGCAACTCGACGCATTGCGCAAAGGCGTGGTCTTGAACGATGGTCCGACACTGCCGGCCGAGGTGCGTCTGATCGATGCACCGCAGCCGCTATGGCCGCGCGATCCGCCGATCCGCGTGCGCAAGAATATTCCCGATGCCTGGCTCGAACTGACGATCCGCGAAGGCCGCAATCGTCAGGTGCGGCGCATGACCGCAGCCGTCGGCCTGCCGACCTTGCGCCTGATCAGGATTGCGAGCGGGCAATACCAGTTGGACGATCTGAAGCCGGGCGAATATCGCGTCATGGATTCGTAGCGAGATCGCGGCTTGTGGTCGCGGGCACGGCCCGCTCCACATTCGCTTCATGCTGGCTTGCCGCAAATTCGTTCGATGCCACCGTAGGAGCGGGCCATGCCCGCGACCACAAGCCGCGTCGTTTCCGAATCATGCTTTCACGGTGCCTTCGGTGAGATCGAGCTTGCGCGCGATTTCCTTGTTGCTGAGTCCCTCGGACAGGATCAGCAGCACGTCGCGCTCGCGTTCGGTCAGGCGCTCCAGACCAAGGTGGCCGATGCGGCCCTGCAACGCAGCCTGCGCGAGTGGATGCAGATACGACGCACCGGCAGCAACAGTATTCAAGGCGCGGCGGATGTCGTCGCGGGTGGCGTCCTTGAGCAGATAGCCGTGCGCGCCGGCATCGAGCATCGACTTCACCTGCGCATACTCGGCAAAGCTCGTGAACATCAGCACGCGCAACTGCGGCTGTGTCGCGAGCGCACGTTTCACCAGCTCGGCGGCAGGCAGATCCGGCATTTTGAAGTCGCTCATCAGCAGGTCGGGCTTGAGGCGCGCGGCGACGGCGCGCACTTCGGTGACCAGACGCGCGTTCTCGATCGCCACTGCGAGATGACTGGCGATGATTTCGAGACTGGCGACATCGAGCGCGTCGAACACCTGGTCGGATTCGACATTGAGCACGCCCAGCACTTCGCTGCCCTGGATGATCGGGATCGCGATCTCGGCCTGCGGCGTGGTCATGCCCGGTGGCGTGATGTAACGCGGATCATTGCGGACGTCGTTGATGCATTGGGTGCGACCTTCGCGCACCGCAGCGCCCATGATGCCGCGTG
This sequence comes from Lysobacterales bacterium, assembly GCA_043752845.1. GTDB lineage: Bacteria > Pseudomonadota > Gammaproteobacteria > Xanthomonadales > Ahniellaceae > JADKHK01. The sequence goes on from JAYUXS010000425.1 coordinate 5,022, forward strand.
TGATCGGAATGCGGTCCTCATGCGTGATGCGCTGCTTGTACTGGCCGCCACGCACGCGGATCAACAGCAGCGTCGGATCTTCCGGGTCGATCAGTGGAATATCGACATTGGCGAAGCCGAGGACCTCGTGCACCGCGTCGGCCACCCGTTGCAATACGGTGTCGACATCGCTCGACACACCGAGCGTGGCGGTGACGCGTGCGATCAGCGCGAAGCGCGCAGCGCGGCGGCGTTCCTGGTCGTAACGACGGGCGTTGTCGATCGCGATTGCGGCATGGCGCGCGAACACTTCGAGCAGGGCGATGTCTTCGCCGCCGAACACATGCGGCGGCTTGGCACCTCAAGTTCCGCAGTTGGAGACGTAAAGCATTGATTTCATTGATGCCTAATAGGCGAAAATGTGACTACGGGGCGATGGCGGGGGTTGGCGGCGTAAGGTTGAGGACTTTGAACAGGTCGGCTTGTTCGGGGGTGATTCGGCTGATGCCGCTGATCGGTTTTTGATCGATGGCGACGCGGTGTTGCTGGATTTGTTTGAGCACTGCGAAGGCGCGACTCGGCGACAGTGTGCTCTTGCTGTCGCGCAGTTTCTGGCGCGTGACGCGATGCAGAACGAGTGCCAGAAAGCAGATCAGCGCATGCGCGCGGATGCGCTCTGGCAGACGGTGATGCACCGGGGCGATATCGATGTCGCTTTTGAGCACACGAAAGCCGCGCTCGGTGTCGGCGAGTGACTTGTAGCGATCGATCACGTCCGCGGCATTGAACGTTGTGTTGGTGACGAGCAAGAGTTTGCCGTCGAATTGTTCGGCATCCTTGATTGCGTTTTCGTCGATGTCGAAGCTGAATTTGTCGGCATTGAGATCGGCCTTGAGGATGCGGCTGAGCTGCTCGGCTTTCACTTGTTCGGTGAAGCGCAGATAGGCGCGGCGGTCGCTGGACTTGCGCCCGCGCTGCGGCTGGCCGGCATCTTCATCGTCCAGGCGCTTGGCCATGCGCTCGCCCTCGTCGCTGAGGCGCGCGATTGCCTTGCGCCGATCGGCATGTTGCCGTTGTGCGCGATCTTCGTCGTGAGCAATCACCAGGCGGCGTGACTGCCACGTGGCCGCGCCGATGCCGTCCTTGATTTCCACCTTGCGCACGATGTCGGCGAACTCGGTGTATCGCCGACCAGGCACCGCGAGAATGTATTCGATCGGCTTACCCGCAGGCGTGCGCAAGGCTTCGATCGCCGTCAGATTGTCGAGGCTCAACAGGCCGCGATCGGCGACCAGCACGACGCGCTTCAGGGCATAACGCTTGAGCGTCGACTCGATCATCGGAATCAGTGTCGTGACTTCACCGACATTGCCGGCATGCACCTGATGCGCGATCGGCAAACCCTGCGCCGTCTGGATTACGCCGAGCACGAATTGCCGCGCGACACCGCCGGTTTCCTTGCTCAGGCCGAACTTGCGCACATCGCCATCGACCTCACTCGCACCGCTGATGCGGATCGTCGTCAGGTCGTAAAACACCACCGACAATTCGTCATCGAGCAGCGGACGCAACTGCGCAGCCACCGCTGACTCGACATCGTCGAGGCGATCCATCAGCGCATCCATGGCACGCAGCAAATGATCGTGGCTCACTGCCGACGGCATCTCCGGCATCGCCACCGTCTCCAGCCAGCGCAACACACCGAGCTTCGACTCCGGCTCGCACAAACGGTTGAACACCATCGCGCGGACCATGGCCGCAGCATCGAATTGCCGTCGTGACGAGCGCAGCGATCGCGAGAGCGCGGACGCCAATCCCAGTTCCGACCACAACCCATGCAACGCATACAAATCGCCAAATGCCTTCGACGATTCGAACACCACCGCCGGGGCATTCGCGGTCGCGTGCGGCGTACGCCCGGCAGCGCGCTCGAGTCCGGCGATCAGCGGTGCCAGTGCCTTTTCGGAAAGCTGATCAAGCCGTCCGAGATTTGCGACCACGCGCGAACGCGGATCACCAGACGCGTTGCGATACGCCTCAACGAGTTGCAGATAGGACCGGCCACCGGATCGGGAAATGCGCGTGAACATGCCGCTACGTTATAGGCACATAAGCCTTAATTGCAATAGCTAAAACTAAGTAAACGTGTGACTACACCGCTTCCCAACTTGTCCACAGGAAAACCCAGCAAAACCGCGCCACAGCTCACTCTCGCCATGTCAAATCATGTGGCATTTTGGAGCGAAGTGCGGAACTTGGGTG
>JAYUXS010000426.1:0-3098 GCA_043752845.1 Lysobacterales bacterium
GTTGCAAAGTATTTTTGGGATCGGACGCTCGCGTTCGAAGAAAGTCTGTGCGTCTGCAGGTTTGGATCCGTCCACGAAAGTGAAGGATCTGACCGATGCCCAGGTCGAACGACTCCGTCAGGAAGTCGCCAAGTTTACGGTCGAGGGTGATCTGCGCCGAGAAGTCGGTATCAGTATCAAGCGCCTTCAGGATCTCGGTTGTTACCGTGGTCTGCGTCACCGTCGTGGTCTGCCTGTGCGCGGACAGCGCACGCGAACCAATGCGCGTACGCGCAAGGGTCCGCGCAAGGCGATCAAGAAGTAACCGACCCGGGGAAACATCATGAACGCCAAGACTCAAGCGGCCGCAAAGCCGAAGAAGAAGGTCAAGCGCGTCGTCACTGACGGCATCGCGCATGTCCAAGCTTCGTTCAACAACACCATCATCACGATCACCGATCGCCAGGGCAACGCCTTGTCGTGGGCTACGTCCGGCGGCGCCGGTTTCCGTGGTTCGCGCAAGTCGACGCCGTTCGCAGCCCAGGTTGCGGCGGAGAAGGCGGGTCGTGCAGCGCTCGACTACGGTCTGAAGTCGGTCGAAGTGCGTATCAAGGGTCCAGGTCCTGGCCGCGAATCCGCGGTTCGTGCTTTGAATGCCCTCGGCTACAAGGTGTCGAACATTGTCGACATCACGCCGATCCCGCACAACGGCTGCCGTCCGCCGAAGAAGCGTCGCGTCTAAGGAAAATTGCCATGGCTCGTTATATTGGTCCTACCTGCAAGCTCGCGCGCCGTGAAGGCGCCGACCTCAGCCTCAAGAGTCCGGCGCGTGCGCTGGATTCGAAGTGCAAACTTGAACAGAAGCCGGGCCAGCATGGTGCGGCGAAGAAAGGCAAGATGTCCGACTATGCCGTCCAGCTTCGCGAGAAGCAGAAGGTGAAGCGCATCTATGGCCTGCTGGAGCGTCAGTTCCGTCTTTACTACGCTAAGGCATCGAACCAGAAGGGTGCAACCGGCGAAAACCTGTTGCGTATCCTCGAAAGTCGCCTCGACAACGTCGTTTTCCGCATGGGTTTTGCGGTCACTCGCGCTGGCGCCCGCCAGCTTGTCTCGCACAAGGCTATTCTCGTCAATGGCAAGAGTGTCAATCTCGCGTCGTATCAGGTGAAGGCAGGCGACGAAGTCGCTGTGTCCGAATCTGCGCGCAAACAGCTCCGCATCCAGGAAGCGTTGACGCTTTCGCAGGAAATGGATCTGACGCCAGGCTGGGTTGAAGTCGATGCCAAGAAGATGGCCGGCACGTTCAAGACAGCGCCAGATCGCGCCGACTTGCCGTCCGACATCAACGAGAATCTCATTGTCGAGTTGTACTCGAAGTAATCGGAGAGCACAGACACCATGGTTGCAAACGCCACTAGCGTCATGCGCGCGCGCGGCATCACTGCCGAGCGTCTCGCGCCCAATCGCGCGCGGGTCGCTGTCGAGCCGCTTGAACGCGGCTTCGGCCACACGCTTGGCAACGCGCTTCGCCGCGTGTTGCTCTCATCCATCCCGGGCTGTGCCATCACTGAAGTCGAAATTGACAACGTGTTGCATGAGTACACGACGCTTGAAGGTCTGCAGGAGGACGTGATCGAAGTCCTGTTGAACCTCAAGGACGTTGCGTTGCGCATGCACGGCCACGACGAAACCATGCTGACCCTCGTCAAAAAGGGTCCGGGTGTCGTTACCGCCGGGGACATCAAAGTCGACCACAGCGTCGAAGTGATCAATCCCGAGCACGTGATCTGTCATCTGACCAAGGACACGCAGATCAACATGCGTCTGCGCATTGCGCGTGGCGTCGGCTACCAGCCGGCACTGTCGCGTCGTCGTCCTGACGAAGAGTCGCGTCCGATCGGTCGTCTGCAGCTTGATGCGAGCTTCAGCCCGATCCGTCGTGTGGCTTTCGAAGTCGACAATGCCCGTGTCGAACAGCGTACGGATCTCGACAAGCTGATTCTGGATATCGAGACCAACGGCACGATCGAAGCGGAAGAAGCGGTGCGTCGCGCTGCCGATATCCTCGCTGATCAGTTGTCGGTGTTCGGTGACTTCACACGTCGCGAAAGTGCCGCTGCGAAGCCGATTGCCACGGGTATCGATCCGTTGCTGATGCGCCCGATCGACGATCTCGAACTGACCGTGCGTTCGGCGAACTGCCTCAAGGCGGAAAGCATCTACTACATCGGTGATCTCGTGCAGCGCACCGAAGTGGAACTGCTGAAGACTCCGAACCTCGGCAAAAAATCACTCACCGAGATCAAGGAAGTGCTCGCCGCGCGCGCGCTTTCGCTCGGTATGAAGCTCGAAAACTGGCCTCCGGCTGGCGTGCAACACGGCATGCTCGGCTAAGTCGAACCAAGGAAATAGTCATGCGTCACCTTAAATCCGGTCGCAAGTTCAACCGCACCAGCTCGCATCGCGAAGCCATGTTCAAGAACATGGCGAGCTCGCTGTTCGTGCACGGGCTGATCAGGACCACGTTGCCGAAAGCCAAGGAACTGCGTCGTGTTGCCGAGCCGCTGATCACGCTCGCCAAGATCGACGGTGTTGCCAATCGTCGTCTTGCCTTCGCACGTTTGCGCGACAAGGCAGCAGTCGGTGTGCTGTTCACCGAACTCGGCCCCCGTTATCGCGAGCGTCCGGGTGGCTATCTGCGCATCCTCAAGTGCGGTTTCCGCGTTGGTGATGCGGCCCCGATGGCTTATGTCGAACTCGTCGATCGTCCGCAGGTTGAAGTGGCCGTCGAAGCCTGATCTCGACCGCGTTGAACTTTGTCGCGGAGGCCTCGGTCGCAAGACCGGGGCCTTCCGTTTTTCCGGCTGACCGATTTCAGGAGTTGTGATGAATTTGAATCCGCTTGCGTGGCGAAATCGCACGGCATTTCTCGCTGCGTTCCTCGTTTGTGCCGCGTTGATGGGGTACGCGTTTTATGCCGAGTACGTTCAGGGCTTCGAGCCATGCATGCTATGCATGGTGCAACGCGTGTTTGTCAGCGCCGTCGGCATCACCGCGTTGATTGCAGCCATCCACGCGCCGAAAGCCGGCGGCTGGAAGGTCTACGGATTCTTCTGCGC
>JAYUXS010000427.1:0-7246 GCA_043752845.1 Lysobacterales bacterium
CCGACTGGCGCAATTGGTGCTGGTGCCAATCGCGCGTGCCGAACTTCAGGTCGTGAACGAATTTGTGGCAAGTGATCGTGGTACCGGTGGCTTCGGCCACACCGGCCAGCAATGACGAACGGAGTACGCAGCGCATGAAGTTTGGTCTGAACCTCAACCTCGGCAAAAGAACTGCGCTGCAGGCCGCGATGGAGCAGCAGCATGCGCCACTGGACGCGCAGCGGCTGGGCATTACGCTCGGCGTAGCCCTTGCGGTGGTGTTCGCCGGCTTGTCGTTTTTCGATGGCGTGGTGCGCTGGCGCGAAGAGTCCGCCAGCAGTGCGCTCGATGCGACGCGTACGACGCTGGCAGCATCGGTCGCGGGTGAACTTCAGACCCCTGTGACGGCCTTGCATAGTGCCGTCGTCGATCAAGAACTGCAGACCGCCGTGCTTGGCTTCGATTCCGCCGCCAAGCTACGCGCGTCGCAGCGCCTGCGCACGCTGATGCCGACGCTGGTCAGCGCCGAATTCCACGACGTTTCCCTGCCCGACCTGATCGAAGCCGACCTCGCGAAATTCGGCTATGCCAAGGCCGACATCCTCGCCGAAACGCGCGAGACCGAAGCGGCCGCAAGTGTGCAGGTTCATGCCTGCGACGACGGCCACTGCCTGGCATTGGCCGAGCCGATCAGGAATGGCGATGCCATCGTCGGTTACGTTTACTTGCTGATGCCGCTGACCGCCGTCGAGCAGTTGTTTGCAGCCGCCGACATCGGCGCTGGCCGGCTCGAACTGCGCCAGGGCAAGTCGGCGCAATCAGCTTCGAGTGTCGTCAGCGTCGATCACGGTGGCGCCGGCGAAGACGTCGGTGACCTGAATGAACCGGTCGCCGGCTCATTGCTCTCGGTGTCCACTCGGGCGCCACGCTTTTTCCGGTTGGGCAGCATCGTCGGCGTGTTCGAAACGCGTGGTTCGACCTCGCTTTTCCTGCAGGGATTATTCGCGCTTGCGGCGCTTGGCGGACTGATCTTTCTACGTCAGCGCCTGCCGAAGCATCTGGAGTCGAGCGCCGAAGAAGAAATTGCACCGAAGCGCAAAGCGTCGGCCGATGACCTGCAAAAGAAGCTTGCCAACAATGCCGCCGATGCCGAAGCAGCGGCGAACGACGCGTCTGCGGCAAGAGCCGCGGCGCACGCGGAAGCCGAACCCAAATTGGCGGCGGCGGGAGCGCTCGATCGCACCATGTTCCGTGCCTATGACATCCGCGGCATCGTCGAAAAGAATCTCACTGCCGGTACCGCGCAACTGATCGGCCAGTCGATCGGTTCCATCGTGCGCGAACGCGGCATGACCGAAGTCGTGGTCGCCCGTGACGGCCGATTGTCCGGCCCGGAATTGTCGCAGGCGCTGATGCGCGGACTACGCGCGGCCGGCTGTGATGTCATCGACATCGGCGCAGCGCCAACGCCGGTGTTGTACTTCGCGACGCACCACCTGAACACCGGCAACGGCGTCATGGTCACCGGCAGCCACAACCCGCCGGACTACAACGGTTTCAAGATCGTCGTCGGCGGCGTCACCCTGGCCGAAGACGCGATCCAGGACGTGTTTGCGCGCATCGTTGAAGGTCGCCTGGCGCACGGCAGTGGCGGCGTCAGCGCGGTCGACGTCAAGGCCGAATATATCGACCGGATTGTTTCCGACGTGCAGGCGACACGCCGCCTGAAAGTCGTGGTCGACGCCGGCAACGGCATTGCCGGACCGTTTGCGCCGGCCGTGCTCGAAGGCATCGGCTGCGAAGTGATGCAGTTGTATTGCGAAGTCGACGGCAAGTTCCCGAACCATCACCCGGATCCGTCCGATGCGCACAATCTGGACGATTTGAAAATCGCGATCAAGCAATACGGTGCCGATATCGGCTTGGCCTTCGACGGCGATGGCGATCGCTTGGGCGTCGTCACCAAGGCCGGCGAAATCATCTATCCGGATCGCCTGCTGATGCTGTTCGCCGAGGACGTGCTCACGCGCAATCCCGGCGCCGCGATCATCTATGACGTGAAGTGCACCGGCCAGTTGTCCGAGCACATCCTGCGCAATGGCGGCAGTCCGGTGATGTGGAAGACCGGGCACTCGCTGATCAAGGCGAAGATGCGCGAGGAAGACTCGGCGCTCGCCGGCGAAATGAGCGGCCACTTCTTCTTCGGCGAACGCTGGTACGGCTTCGACGACGGCATCTACGCCGCGGCGCGTCTGATGGAAATCCTGGCGCAGCGCGACGAACATCCGGACGCCGTGTTCGCAACCCTGCCAAAGGGCGTGAGCACGCCCGAACTCAAGATCCCGATGGCCGAAGGCGAGCACTACGCTTTCATCGAACGCTTCCGCGAGAAAGCGAAATTCCCCGGCTCGAAGCTCACGACGATCGACGGCATCCGCGCCGACTACAAGGACGGCTTCGGCCTGGTGCGCTGCTCCAACACCACGCCCTGCCTGGTGCTGCGCTTTGACGCGCTGACCAAGAACGGTCTCGAACGCATCCAGGAAAGCTTCCGCACGCAACTGCTTGCGATCGATCCAGATTTGAAGTTGCCGTTTTGATCCTGCCGGTCTGATCCAGCAGTTGCCCACTAATTTCCGAGGAATGCCCATGCTGTTGAACCGACTTGCCACGATCCTGGCTGCGGCGCTGGTTGCTGCGCCCGCGCTTGCCTATCAGGCCCCGATCGATATCGCCTACGAAAAATTCCAGCTCGACAACGGCCTCACCGTGATCGTGCACGAAGACCACAAGGCGCCGATCGTCGCGGTGAACCTCTGGTATCACGTCGGTTCGAAGAACGAGAAGCCGGGGCGGACCGGCTTCGCGCATCTGTTCGAGCATCTGATGTTCCAGGGTTCGGAAAACTACAAGGACGAGTTCTTCAAACCGTTCGAGAAGATCGGCGTCACCGACCAGAACGGCACCACCGATTTCGATCGCACCAACTATTTCCAGAACGTGCCGACGACGGCGCTCGACACCGCGCTGTGGATGGAATCCGATCGCATGGGCCACTTTCTCGGCGCCATAGATCAAGCGGTGCTCGACGAACAACGCGGCGTCGTCCAGAACGAAAAACGTCAGGGCGACAATTCGCCGTATGGCAAGGCCTTCTACAGCATCCTCGAAGGCGTGTTCCCGGAAGGCCACCCGTATCGCTGGGAGGTGATCGGCTCGATGCAGGACCTGAACGCGGCAAGCCTTGCCGACGTGAAGGAATGGTTCAGCACCTGGTACGGCCCGTCGAACACCGTGCTGGTGCTTGCCGGCGACATTGACGTGAAGACCGCTCGCGCCAAGGTCGAACAGTATTTTGGCCACATCGCGCCGGGCGGCCCACTTGCCCGTCGCGACATTTACGCACCAAAAATGGAATCACCGGCACGCGACGAGATGTTCGACCGCGTGGCGCAGACGCGCATCACCCGCGCGTGGATGGCACCGCACTCGATTTCGCGCGAATCCGATGAACTCAACCTGTTCGCGCGTGTGCTCGGACAGGGCAAGACTTCGCGTCTGTTCCAGCGTCTGGTCCTGAAGGAACAACTGGTCAGCAGTGTCTCGGCATTCCAGTACGGCCTCGAAATCGCCGGCCTGTTCATGGTTCAGACCGACCTCAAGCCCGGCACCGATGCGGCGCGGGTCGAGGCGATCATTGATGAGGAACTGGCGAAGCTGGTCGCGGATGGCCCGACGCCGGAAGAATTGCGCCGTGCCCGTGTCGCGATCGAAGCCGGCGTGATCCGTGGCGCCGAACGTATCGGCGGCTTCGGCGGCAAGGCCGACATCCTCGCCGAGTGCATGACCTATGCGCGCAACCCGGACTGCTACAAGACCTCGCTCGCGAACATGGACGCCGCCACACCGGCGTCGATTTCCGCGGTCGCCAGGCAGTGGCTGACGCCGAACCACTACACGCTGACGATCTCGCCCTTCGCCGACTTCAAGGCCGGCAAAGCGCAGGTCGACCGCAGCAAGGGCGTGCCGGAAGCGGCCACGTTCCCTGACCTCGCCTTCCCCTCGATCCAGCGCGGCGAACTCAAGAACGGCATTCAGGTGGTGCTCGCCGAGCGCCACGAAGTGCCGGTGGTGCAGATGCGCATGATCTTCGACGCCGGTTATGCCGCCGACCAGGGTCGCAAGCTCGGTACCGCGAGCTTCGCCATGAACATGCTCGACGAAGGCACGCGCTCGCGCGATGCCACGGCGATCGCGCAGCGCACGGAGGAACTCGGCGCGCAGATCGGCGCCTACAACTCACTCGACATTTCCGGCGCCACGCTGTCGGCATTGAAGACCGAGCTCGACGGTTCGCTCGACCTGTTCGCCGATGTGGTGCGCAACCCGAAATTTGACCAGGCCGAAATCGATCGCGTGAAGGGCCAGTGGCTGGCACAGATCTCGCAGGAGAAGACCAGTCCGAATGCACTCGGCCTGCGCGTGCTGCCGCCGCTGCTGTACGGCGAAGGCCATGCCTATGCAATTCCGCTGACCGGCACCGGCACCGAGGCCTCGATCAGCTCGCTCACGCCGGAGGATCTCGCCGCCTTCCATCGTGATTTCGTGCGACCGGACAACGCCCGCATCATCGTCGTCGGCGACACCACGCTCGCCGAAATCACCGCCAAGCTCGATGCCGTATTCGGCAACTGGCCGGCGACGCGGATCAAGACGCCGACCAGGAACATCGCCGATGTCGCGGTGCAGAGCAGGCCGCGCGTATTCCTGATCGACAAGCCGAACGCAGAACAGTCGGTGATCATGGCCGGGCAACTGGTGCCTTCAAGCAAGGCCGCCGATCGTCAGGTGATGCAGACGGCGAATTCGGTGTTCGGTGGCGAATTCACCGCACGCATCAACATGAATCTGCGCGAGGACAAGCATTGGGCCTACGGTGCCTACTCGGGTGCGAGTGCAGCACTCGGTCAGCGCCCGTTGACGGCTTCGGCCGGCGTGCAGTCGGACAAGACCATCGAGTCGATCAAGGAACTGCAGCGCGAGTTCGCGGAATTTGCGACCACACGTCCTGCCACCAGCGAGGAAATCGCCAAGGTGAAAACCGGTGATGTACGCAGCCTGCCGGGTTCGTTCGAAACCGCGGCCGCCGTGCTCGGCGCCATCACCGACATCGTCGTGTTCGAACGCCCGGACGATTATGTGTCGACGCTCAAGGCCAGCATCGAAGCGCAAAGCGAAGCCGACATCCGCGCCGCTGGCAGCAAGTACTTCAAACCCGATGCGCTGACCTGGGTCATTGTCGGTGATCTCGGCAAGATCGAAGCCGGTGTCCGCGCACTCAATCTCGGCGAAGTGAAAGTGCTGGACGCGGACGGCAAGATTCTGCGCTGATCCACTTCACTGAAGTCGCATCATCAAAAAAATGGCGAGTCGCGAGGCTCGCCTTTTTTTGGGGACAGATATCGCTGTCCGATCACTCGATCTTGTCAATGTCATCAAGGCGTTTTTGCGCCGATTGATCGAGCGTGTCTTGCACACCCCGCGCCTTGTTGAGCGCGTCGCCTTGGGTCTCGTAAACCGTGCCCGCGAACGGATTGTCTTTCGGGTCAGCCGATTTGACCGCTGCTTGTTGCGGCGGCTTGGGCACAGCGTCGGAAGTACAGGCCGCAAGCATCAGTACGGCCATCGCCGTGATCGCTGATTTGGAGAATGGCGTGGTCATGTGCGCGCTCGTGATGTCCGCTGGAGGGTCGGCTTTGGCCGTCGAAACGACCGCTCGATCAGGTCACGTCATCACGCGCATTGCAAGCGCCGCAAAGCACGCGACATGTGCCGACCTGTGCGATCCGCGTTGGAAATCCGTGCTGCAGCGCACGATTGACACTTTGTTACTTCGGCCCTAGGTTCCGTCCGCACCGCTGCAGGGGGCGATGCGTCGCATGGGTCGACGCTTCATCACTCGGATCTCCAGAAGAAATTGTCGTTCGCGCAGCGAACAGGCGACAGGGAGATGCGCGGTCAAACGCAGGACCACGATTACTCACTGGGGAGTTCAAATGTCGCTTCACGCAAAATTGCTTTTGTCCGTTTCGCTTGCCACCGCCCTGCTCGCGGTTGGCCCGATCGTCAACGCCGCCGATCAAGGCGCGTTGGAAATGCGCCCAGCCATCGACCGCGTCGCCGATTTCAGTGCCTACGACCTCGAAGTCGGTTTCGGCAAGCGCGTGACGCACCGCGAATTCGAAGTCCTGGCGCCGGATGCTTCGTTCATCAAGGTGCATTTCGACTACTTCAATTTACCCAAGGGCCTGTCGCTGGAAGTATTCAATCGTGACGGCAGCGAAGTGCATCGTTACAGCAACGACCAGCGCGACGGCTACACCTTCGATCCGAAACTCGGACAGAACGGCATCAACAGTTTTGCGGCACTCTCGATTCAGGGCGACGTCGCTCGCCTGCGCATCGTCGGCAAGGCGCTAGAGCGCTGGACGGCAGCGCATGGCATTCGCGTCAGTCGCATTCTCGAAGGCTATCCGGAAGCCCTGAAGCCTGACCTCGCTGCTGCCGGCCTGCTCGCCAGCAATGATTTCGCCAAGGCCATCTGCGGCGTCGACGACAAACAGGCGACGGCATGTTTCCAGAGCTCGGACGCCAGCGCCCATGACCGCGCACGCCCGGTCGGCAAGTTGATTCTCGGCGGCGGCGGCTCGTGCACAGCCTGGCGCGTCGGTGCCAGCAACCACATCTTCACCAACAACCATTGCTTCACCACAACCGCCGAAGCTCAGGCCGCCGAGTTGTGGTTCAACTATCAGAAAAGCACCTGCACCGGCACCACCGTCGCGACCGTCACCAAGGTCACCGGCAACACCGTGCTGAAGACCGACGCCACGCTCGACTACACCTTGTTCAGCGTCAACAATTTCGCGTCGCTGGCGAGCTTCGGTTACCTCGGCCTCGACGTGCGCAACGCCACCACCGGCGAAGAGATTTTCATCCCGCAGCATCCAGGTGGACGCATGAAGGAAATCGCCACCGTATCCGACCAGAACGGCGGCAACCGCTGCAAGATCGACGCCGCGACCCAGAACGGCAACGGCACCAATACCGATTCCGGCTATCAATGCGACACCGAGCCAGGCTCGTCGGGTTCGCCGGTGATCGCGCGTTCGTCGAACAAGGCGATCGCCCTGCACCATCTCGGTGGCTGCAACAACTCGGGCGCGAAGTTCTCGCTGATCTGGCCACAGGTCAGCACGATCTTCGG
>JAYUXS010000428.1:0-3090 GCA_043752845.1 Lysobacterales bacterium
CACCGGTGTGCCGCGGCCACATCCAGTTGTCGACATCACCACCAAAATTGCCGATCCACTCAGACGGCGCATATACGAGTCGCACGTCCTTGATCTCGAGCTGCTTGATCATCAGGTAGTTGCGGCCACCGTTGAAGTCGTAGACGTCACAGCGATAGCCAGCTTCACGCTCGCATTCGGCCACCGCCTGCTTCGAACGCTGGTCCACGGTCTTGTAACGCTTGAGTCCGCCGACACCGGCCAAGCCACGCGTCACTCGCCCCGTAATGTCCGTGATCGCTTCGGTCACGTACAGGCGCTGGTTCGGATCAGCGGGCAGTTCGGCCGCGAAGTCTGCAGCGAGGAACCCATCGAGCATCAGGTTTTTTTCTTTCGTCGAGTTGAACTGGACGATGCCGAAGCCGCAGTGATGGTTGGTGGCGACCAGACCGTTCGGCGACAGGAACGAACCGGTGCAATAGCCGAGATCGACAATGGCATTGAGCGGGTAGTCGGTCAGCGACGACAGATCTTCCGCTTCAAGCGCCAATCCGCGGGCTTTCAATTGCGACTCGATCGCAGGCAACTGCGACGGTGTCCACATGCCTTCATCGGCACGCACGCAAGTCGCCGCAACGACGCAGAACAGGAATCGGAAAAAATGATGCACAACAGCTCCATCAGCAATGTCCAGCCGCGCTTTATGCCCGACCCGTGCTGTTCGCGTAAATGTGAAAAGAGCCGTCACCACACGGTGGCGACCGCAACTGCGCCATCCGATCAGGCGGCGATGGCGTCCGTGATCATGCGCTCTATGCCGAACAAGTCGGGCACGAACGCCTGATCGTCACGCACCAGCACGGTATGCGAGACGCCAGGCGCGCGTGTCTCGTCGACATCAGTGGACACCAGCGTGTCAGTCGCAACCGTGGTCAGGCGCGGAAAGCCCTGCGCGACGACGGCGAGATAGGGCATCTTCGGATTTCCGCCAAGCGCCTTCAGCACAGTGACCTTGGTTTTCACGCTGCCCTCCTTCGTTGCGAGGCCAGCGAGCATCGAAAACGAGATCAGCGGCACGCGCCAACCGCGCCATCGGGTGCGTCCGAGCAACCAGCGCGGTGCGTTTTCGATCGGTTCCGGATCTGAAAAGGTGATGATTTCAGTGACGTTGGCGTTCGGCAACAGCAGACGACCGTTGGTGATCGTGATGATCAGGCCGCGAATTTCGGTTTGCGTGTCCATGTCGCGTCTATCCTCAGGTCTTGCTGAAACGACGGGCAAATTCGGCGGCCAGCTCGGCGGGCTTGCCGATGAAGGTAACGATCCCGGCATCCATGGCGCCGTCGATCATCGAACTGACCACACAGGTACTCGGGTCTTGCACCCAGATCGTGCCGCCTTTGGCCGCGAGATGCTTCGCGCCCTCGATCGCATCGTGCGCCATGCCGCTGAAAATGATCGCGCCGGCAGCCGCGCCGAAACGATCGGCAATGTCGATCAACGCGCGGTCGATGGACGGACTATAGGGCGACACTTCGTCTGGAGCGACCACACGCACGTCGCCGCTCGGATCGAGCAGCATGCGTTCGCTGATCGGCACCACGATCACCTGGCCATGCGCCGCGCGCATCCCCGATGTGGCGATCGCCACCGGCATGCGGGTTGACTTCTGCAACTGCGCCACCATGAGGTCGACGAAATCGGCACCCATGTGCTGCGCCAACACGAAGGTGGCATCAACCGTCGCCGGCAGCGCGGTGAGAAATTCGCGTACGGCATCGGGCCCACCGATGGACGCACCCAGTACCCAGACGCGCGCGATTGGTCCGTTCACGGCCGCCGCTGAACCCGCTGCGGCACCGGCACCGGCACTCATGGCCGCAAACTCGCGCATGAACGCATCTTCGTCGTCGGTCAATTCGGTCACGCTGGCGCCAGCCGTTTCCGTCGAGTCGAAATTGAGTTCGACGGTTTCATCCAGCCCAAATGACAAATCGTCGAAATCGGATGCAGGCGCCGAAGTCGAGGGCGATGCGACGGCCGGCAACCCAGCGGTGGAAACGCCGAGCACCTCGTCGAGATTGAAATCGAGATCCGCAAACGGCGACGCATTCGCTGCGGCCGCAACTGGCGCCAACGGCGCGGCAGCGGTTTCATCAGTGAAAGGCTCAAGCGAGAGCCCAAGGTCCGCGAATACATCAGTCATTGCGTCCGGCTTCGCTGCCGCTGGCACCGGTATTTCTGGCGGTGCCGCGAATTTGGCCGGGGTTCCCACCGCAGTTGGAACCGGGTCGACGTCGTCCAGGGGTTCAAGCGACAAACCGTCGAGATTGAACGCGAAGTCGACCGCTGGTGTGGCCGCAACGGCGACTGGCGTCGTGACTTCCGCATCCTCAGGCTCCAACGTAAAGCTCAGACCGTCGAGCAGGTCGTTGCGGATCGGCGCAGCCTCGCCGGCTTCTGCACGCGGCGCTTTCGATGCCGCCACGCTCGTTTGCACTTCGCTGCGCGGTGCATGTTTGGCCAGAAAATCATCAAGACCGGCAACCGCTTCCGGGGCTTCCGGCGGGTCGTCGAACGTCAGGTCTGCAAACGCAAGCAGCGCGTCCGCGGTGTCGCTGCCGGTCGACTGGACGGCGGGCGTATCCAGCATCAGGTCATCGAATGGATTGGCACTGGGCGCTGCAACCGGCACGCTTTGCGCACCGAGCGGCGCGTCCATGTCGAGTTGCAGCCCTAGGTCAGCGAAAGGATTCGCCGCAACGTCTGCGGGCGCATCCATCGCGTTGAGTCCGAAGTCACCGAGCATTTCGTCCACTGACGCTGAATGTGGCGTGTTTTTCGCCTCAAGCTTGGTCGTGTGCATGTCGAACGACGCGAGTGCGTCGGCAATCGCATCCGTCGCCGCGAGCATCGAAGCGTCGGTGACGCTTGGCGCTTCCATCGACTTCGGCTTGCTCGTGCTCGACAGGCCATGCTGCGGCATGCTGCGTACCGACACCGCTTCCGAGCCCTCCGGTCGTGGCGGCAACAACTCCACGTCGCCGACGATCTTCGACGCGAGATGCCGTGCCCAGCGCGCGAGGTCGTAGCCCGAGAGCTTGCTGGTCG
>JAYUXS010000429.1:0-7225 GCA_043752845.1 Lysobacterales bacterium
GGCGAACTGATTGCCGCACTTGGTGGCAAGCCCGAACCAACCCCACCGGCGGCGACGCCGCGACCGCAGCGGGCACTGCACACAACCACGCCGATGCCGTTGCATGCGACCGCTACGCGCAAGCGCGGGATCGTCGCTGCGATCGCGATTGCACTGGCCGTCACGGCAATCGGCTACCAGACCATGCGGGTTACCGGCCCGCTGCCCGATCCAGCGCCCGCGGCCGTTGCGGCCGGCGCCGCGCAAATGATGGCCGCACCGGGCAAGTCGGTGGCCGTCCTGCCGTTCCGCGTGCTTTCGACAGACCCCGCCGATGCCATGTTTGCGGATGGTCTGTCCGAAGAGATCCTCGCCAGCCTCGCGGCCATTCCCGAACTCAAGGTACCCGGGCGCACGTCGTCATTCGCCTGGAAGGACAAGTCTGCCGGCGTCCGTGACATCGCCGACGCGCTCGGTGTCGCGCACTTGCTTGAAGGCTCGATCCGGCGCTCGGGCACGCAATTGCGCATCACCGCCAACCTGGTCAGCGTGGCCGACGGCGCCACCCTGTGGACGCAAACCTTTGACCGCGGTGCGGACGATGTCTTCGCCATCCAGAACGAGATCGCGATCGCGGTCAGCGACAGACTCGCAGTTCAGATCGGCACGCGTTCGCTGCCGACGCTGGCGCGCCTGCCAGCGGCGTTGCGCGGGCGCTATCTGGAGACGGTCGGCGCACTGCGCGTGATGGCCACTGCGGACATGCCCGCACAGATGCAAACCTTGCGCGAAATCGAAGCGAGCGAGCAGGGCGGACCCGACCTCTACGTGCGCCTGTTGCACACGGCGGCGCATCTTGCGCGCAACGGCTCGCTCGATTATGAGACCACCCTGCCCGAGCAGGCGGGCTACCTGCGCAAGCTCAACAGCCGCTTCCCGGGCAGCATCGAAGCCTTGCAAGGTCAGGCGATCGCCGTGCAAACGCGCGGCGATGCGAGCAACCGCGTCGCCGACTACGAGGAAGCACTGGGTCTGTTCCAGCAGGTGCTGGCACGCGCACCCAATGATGCACTGGCGGCGACACAGTCCGCATTCGCTGCACGCACGTTGCTACGCCATGAGCAGGCGATCAGCCTGGCACGGCGCGCAATTGCGATCGACCCGGAGGATCCGGGTGCGTTGTTCGCTCTGGTCGTCGCGCTCGCCTCGGCCGGACAGGGCGACACCGCTGTCGCCGCGATGCGCGAGGTCGTGCAGCGTTTTCCCGATTCCGGCTTCGCTGAAAACCTTTCCGTGTTCCTCGCGGGGAATGGACAGCTGGCCGATGCCGTCATGGTGAGTCGCGACTGCATGCAGAGACCACGCACACCCTGCGGCATCGCCGTGAGGATGCTGCACGTGCTCGACTTCGATCGCAGTGCCGATGCCATGTTGGCGCAACGCCCGGAATCGCTCAGGACGGTAGTCGACGGTTATTACGCGCTGCGCTCAGGTCAGTTGCCCGATCCGAGCTACGCCAGCGGTAACTTTCTGTCGCTGATCGAAGCGATATCTGAAGCGACCGCTCAGCAACATCCCGAACGCGCGACCGAATATCTGCGGGTCGGCCCGGCGGCGTTGCAACGCTACGAGCAGCAGTCTCTGATGTCGCCGGACGAACTTGACATGCGTGTAGCGATATTGTTCGTCTGTGCTGCACTCGGTATTGATGGAAAAGCCGACCCCGAACGCAGCCAACGCGATCTCGAAGCGGTCGTGCGCATCGTGCGGGCGATGCCGCCCAAGTCGATGCCCTATCCGACCGTCCACTGGGCACTCGGTGCGGAAATTCTCAGCGGTAATCTGGACGCCGCATTTCGGCGCCTTGACGGGATGGCCGATCTCAATCCCTTGCACTGGCAGTACTGGGTGATCTCACCGAGCGGTCGCGAGATGCCCACGGCCAAGATCCTGCGCACCGACCCGCGCTTCGCTGCGATCTGGCAGCGCCGCGAATTGCTGATCGCGCGCGAGCGCGCGCGACTGAAGCAACTTTGGCCCGAAGTCGAATAGCGGATAACAAAGACCCCGCTGCAGCGGGGTCTTTGAACCGGCAAGGCGGCCGCGGTTACGGCGCGGTTTCGAAACCGTTTTCGAACAAGTCGTCGGCGATGATCTGGTTCGAGTCGGTCGCCGAATTGTCGGCATTGGTGCCCGATTCTGGTGGCACGGTTGCTTCTACCGATGCGAAGTTGTCGATGCTGGTGCCGACGCCGCCATTCACCAGCGCGGTCACCGTGTAGGTGATCGAAGCGCCAGCAGCCAGCGTGATCGGATCCGCGATATTGCCCACCACCGGACCCGTCTGACCGCAACCGGAGCCCGCGCAAGTCCAGGTCATTGAGGCCAGACCCGGCGGCAAGTTGTCGGCGACGAAAGCAGTCCCGGAGACATTGCCGTTGTTGGTCACGACGATCGTGTACACCGTGCTCGTGCCCTCGACGACGCTGCTGACACCATCGGTCTTGGTCAGGGCGAAGTCTACGAAGTCGTTAGGAATCACTGTGATCAGCAAGGTCTGCGCGGCCGAACATAGCGGCGGCGCGCCGTTGTCGCAGATGCGCAGCGTGATGGTCGCGCTACCCGATGCGCCGGCTGCCGGCGTGTAAGTCAACACACCGCCCGCCGATACCGCGGGGCCCGCCGAGAACAGGGCCGAGTTGGTGTTGTTGGTGATCTCGAAATTCAGGCTGTCGCCCTCACTCGGCCCGGCGCTGATGGTGGTGGCCCAGGGATTCACGGTCTGCGCTCCGGCGTCTTCGTTCACCGACTGATCCGCACCCTTGATGAAACTCGGAAGATCGTTCACTGCGGCGACGGCGATCACGAAGGTCTGCGTGGCCGAGCAGGCCACCGGCGAACCGTCATCACAAATGCGCAAGGTGATCGTCGCCGACCCGAAGGCATTCGCAGCCGGGGTGTAACTCAGCACGCCGGCCGTTGACACCGCTGGCAGCGCCGAGAACAAGGCCGCATTGGTGTTGTTGGTGATCTCGAATGCGACGTTCTGTGCTTCGCCGGGACCCGCGCTGATCGCTGTCGCCCACGGATTCACGGTCTGCGCAGGCGAATCTTCGTTGACGGCCTGATCGCCACCCTTGGTGAAGCTCGGCGGATCGTTGACGGCGTTCACGATGACCGTAAAAGTCGTCTCGGTGAACAAGCTGCCGGCATCGGTGACGCGCAAGGTGATCGTCGCCGTGCCGCTTTGATTCGCTGCCGGCGTAATCGTGACCGTGCGCGCCGTGCCGGCGCCGCCGAGAATGATGTTGGCCGGATTGTTCGGCACCAGCGTCGTGTTGTTCGAGGAGCCGGTCAGGACCAGGCTCGCCGGTAGTGTTTCGGTATCGCCAATCGTGACGCCGAGCGCCGCCGTCGAGGCATCTTCGTTGATCACCTGATTCGACGGTCCGGTGATCGTCGGCGGCGTGTTGCCACCGACAACGACGATCGTGGCGTTCGCGGTATCGCTCAAGGCACCGCCCGTACCGTTGTTGCCGTTGTCATTCACGGTGATGGTCAATGCGGCGTCGACCAGGTCGTCGATGGCCGACGTGAACAACACGTTGCCGCCCGCGACATAGGGCACGAGGAGCGCGCGTGGACCGGTGATGCTGGCCGTCGCCGAACCCGAACCCGCAAGACTCACACCCGCCGACACATTCAGGCCGACGGTGCCGCGATCGACTGCAAAGGTGACCGTCAAGTCATCGTTCGCGGCATCGATGTCGCTGAAGAAAATTTCGGTCAAGGGCGACGCGACATTCACGATCGCCGCAAATTCGGTCGCGGCATCCAGCACCGGTGCCTTGTTGAGAACGGCTGCCTCATTGATCGGCCAGAAGATGTCGCGGAACAGCGGCACCGTCATGTCGGTCTCGTTGAACAGTTCCTGATTCAGGGCTGGTTCCATCAACAGGTTCGGAGTCGCGGCCGTCGAGAAGTGCGAAACCGACGAACCAGGTTCGCGTGGGCTAGGCGCATACATGCGCAGGTAACCGCCGTTCATGCCGACCAAGGTGCTGAAGTTGTAGATCAAGCTGACGTTGACGCCTGGAGAGTTCGTGCGGATAGACGCACCCAGTGCCTGTTCGATGCCGATCGAGGGAATGCCGATCGCGGGATCTGCGCCACCCATGCCCGGCAAGCCGGCGGCGTTGTTGGCGACGAGAACCGCGATCGCGCCAGCCGCTTCGGCATTGGCGACCTTGACCGTGAAATTGCAGTTGCCGCGGTCGACCAAGGCAATTTTGCCGTTGACCGCAGCCGCATTGGTGATGGCCTCGCATCCGTCCAGCGTGGACACGCCACCCGCATCGACCGCTGCGACGACTTCACCGCTGATGCCAGCGAGTGCCACCGGTGGCCCGAAGCTCGCGCTTTGAAACACGTAGCTGCCGGCGATACCGGGCGGCGCCGTGATCGAGAACACCAGACTTGGCGACAAATAGCCCTGCGCAGCTGCAGTCACGTTCGCGCCCGACCACACGAGGTTCGGGTCGTCGATGGCCGATACGACGCGATCGTTGTCCCCGGTCGCGGTGTTGCCCAATCCGACCCAGGTGGTGCCAAGCGCACTGAAGTTGCGATCCATCAGGAAGTGCGCCCAAATGTCTGGTCGCCGGTTTGCGCGAGGATTGCCGCCCGGCCATTGGCCATTGCCATTGGTCGTATTGATCAGGGTCTGAAAACCGAGGCCGTGCGCGATCTCGTGAAACACGACCGGCATCAGGGCGATCTCGGTGGCAGGCACCGGATCGGCACCGTTGGTGCCATACCACCAGCCCGTGGTGCCGGGCAGGCAACCGGCATCGATCGACAGGTTGAAAGTCATGATGATGTCGTCGCCAGCCGGACTCGCGCCGGTATTCAAGTCGACACCACCCAGCGCATTGGCTTCGGCAATCGCAAACCAGGTTTCGTTGTAGGGCGCGGCCGGCGTGCCGGCAAACGAGCGAACCCACGAGTTGGCGCCGGCCGACCCGAGCACCGCGCCATTGGCGTCGCAGGTTTGCGGATCGAACTTCGCATTGATGCGAATCGGCACCGCGCTATTGAGTACCGCAGCCCATTGGTTCGCTGCGGCCGTGAACACCTTGAGGCGCTCGGCGCCCAAGGTCGTTGGCGCGCCGCCTGGCTCGGCGGCGACGGCAGTCGCGTCATTGAAGCCTTCCCCGGCACCGTCGACATTGACGATGGTGATGGTCGCGGCCTGGGCGACGCCATTCGCAAGCAGCAAGGCGAGTACGGGTTGGATCAGTTTGATCTTCATGGCCGCTCCTCAGCGCACGTCGCGTTCGACGGTGACAGGCGACGGCTGAGTGTGTTCGTGTTGACCAAGTACCTGATGCGTCGCGTCATTGCATTCGATTACCGCTCGACCACCTGCGCCCGGCTTTGCGACCACCACGGACTGGTTCTTTCCTCGGGTATGCAGGATGACTGCGCCGGAGGACAAGGTTTCGGTCTCGAAAGTCGCGTCGCTCCCGAACTCGGAATTGAGCGCATCCTGCGCAGCGGCAGCGCGACGCTGTTCGGCGGTGGGATTCGCAGTGCGGCGTCCGGTCTGCGGGTCGATATAGACGCGAACACCCGACTGTGCGACTGGCGCTGACGCTTGGCTTTCTTGCGCTGTCACCGGTGTCGCCGACTTCGTTGATTGTTCCTTTGCGGCATCGGTCGCGGAAGCGCTGAATGCTGCAGTCCCAATTGCCAGAGTCAACATCGTCGTCGCACGCATCGCACTTTCCCCTGAGTGACTTCCGAGCGGATGATGATGCGCCACTTGCGACACGCACGCCAGTCACTGGCCTTGACGCGGTGCGTCACAGTCAATGCACAGGAATTATCGCCGCGCTGCGCCAGCGCGTCGCAGCCGCATCCGTCCTGGCGTGCAACTCGACCAGCGTACCGTCGTTGACCAGCACTTCATCGGCGATGGCGAGGCGCATCGAGCGTGGTGCCTGCGCGGCGATCATGCGAGCAGCCAGGGCCTGATCGACCTGGTCGCGGTGCATCAAACGCTGTTGCTGGGTGTCGGTACGCACGTCGACCATCACCGTCCAGTCGACCCAACCGTATTGACCGCTTTCCACCAGCAAGGGAATGGCGAGCACGATCAGGTCCGATGTTGCGCTGAATGCACACTCGTGCAGCGCGTCGCGAACGCGTGGGTGCACAATCCGTTCGAGCGCGTGACGCTCGTCGACATCGTTGAAAATACGTTCGCGCAGAGTCCGTCGATCGATTGTGCCGTCGGCATTGACGACGCCCGCACCGAAGTGCGCGATGACCTCGGCAAAACCAGACGTGTTGGGTGCAACGACATCGCGACTCACTTGGTCGGCGTCGACAACTTCGATTCCCAGCGTGAGCAATCGGTCAGTGACCGCCGACTTTCCCGACGCCACGCCGCCCGACAAGGCCACGACACGCGCCATGAGTCAATGAGATCCCATATCAATAAAGGCCCATCGTGCGCTTGTAGGTGCTGACGATCCAGTCGCCCCAGATGAAGTGCAGCCAACCGGCCGCAGCGAGAAACGGTCCGAATGGAATCGGCGTCTGCCGGTCACGACCCTTGGCGATCAGGATGATGCTGCCGATCACCGCACCGACCAGCGACGACATCAGGATGATGGGAATCAGGCCCTGCGGCCCGACAAAGGCGCCGAGCGCACCGAGCAGCTTGAAATCACCATAACCCATGCCTTCCTTGCCAGTGATGAGCTTGAACAGCCAGTACACGCTCCACAGACTGAGATAACCCAGGGCCGCGCCCCAGATCGCATCCGTTGGTGTCACGAACATCGACGATGTGGCAGCTACCAGCAATCCCAGCCAGAGCAAAGGCAACGTGAATTGATCAGGCAGCAAAGTCGTTCGGAAATCGATGCCGGACATGGCGATCAACAGCCAAGTCAACACCAGGCCGATGCCGGCTTCGACACCCATACCAAATTTCCACACGACGACCGTCGAGGCGATCCCGGTCAGCAACTCGACGGCCGGATACTGCACCGAAATCGGTGCGCGGCAAGCACGACAACGACCGCGCAACGCGAGCCAACTCAGCACCGGCACGTTGTCATGCCAAGCCAGTTGATGCCCGCATTTCGGACAGCGCGAACGATCTGAAACGAGCCCTGGAGGCTGAACATCATCCGAAATCGGTAGCTCGAGAATTTCGCGCGCTTCGCGGCGCCAC
>JAYUXS010000430.1:0-7212 GCA_043752845.1 Lysobacterales bacterium
TGCTGCAGGGTATCGACCCGCGCCTTGCGGTTGAACAATTTCTGCGCGTCGATGCGTCGCGCACGCATCTCGCCGATGCGCTGCACATACAGCGCCACCCAGACCATCGCGGTCCAGGCAATCAACGCCGCCATCGGCCAGAACCAGTCGGTTGTGAGCATGTCAGCGTCCCGGTGCGTCGCCCCAGAGCTGCTTGTGCAGCTGGAGCTGGAAGCGGACCGGCAGTCGATCCGCGAGGATCCACTCGGCCAGATCACGCGGCGCGATCTGGCGGTGGCTCGGCGAAAACAGCACCATGCAGCGCTCGTGCAGACGGCGCTCCTGCACGAAGGCTTTCGCCCATTCGTAGTCGGCGCGCGAACACAGCACGAACTTGAGCTGATCGGTCGTGTTCAGCACATCAAGATTTTCAAGGCGATTGCGCTGCGACTCGTTCGAGTCCGGGGTCTTGATGTCGACGACGCGGGCGACGCGCGGATCGACCGCAGCGATCTCCAGTGCGCCACTGGTTTCCAGCGACACACGATATCCGGCATCGCACAGCGCGCGCAGCAGGTCGATGCAGGCCCGCTGGGCCAACGGCTCGCCACCGGTCACGCAGACATGGCGCGCGCCGAAACTGGCGACGCGTTCAAGCACCGTGTCCTGCGTCCACCATTCGCCGCCGTAAAACGCGTATGCGGTGTCGCAATAGGTGCAGCGCAGCGGGCATCCGGTCAGACGCACGAACACCGTCGGCCAGCCGACGGCATCGGCTTCGCCTTGCAGCGAATGAAAGATCTCGGTGAGCTTGAGCCGCGATTCCGAAACCGCGCCGGCCTCGGAATCCGCAGGCAAGGCGGCGGTCACGTTCATGTGCTCAGGGCGTGCGGCCTTCGAGACGCAGGGCGCGCAAGCGGCCTTGGGCCAGACGCGCGACGGTCGAGTCCGGGTAGCGCACGACGACTTCGTTCAGCGCCGCTTCGGCTTCGTTCCACTGCTTCAATT
The DNA here is from genome assembly GCA_043752845.1 of Lysobacterales bacterium. GTDB lineage: Bacteria > Pseudomonadota > Gammaproteobacteria > Xanthomonadales > Ahniellaceae > JADKHK01. The sequence goes on from JAYUXS010000430.1 coordinate 988, forward strand.
CGTACAGGCAGTAACCGACCTTGAGCAGCGCGTCCTGGGTCTTGGCGCTTTGCGGAAAGCGCGCGAGCAGCGAACGGAACGTATCGAGCGCGATCTGGTAGTTCTGGGTCACGTAATAAGACTCGCCCAGCCAATAGGTAGCGTTGTCGGCGAGATCGCCTTCCGGGAACTGCTCCAGGAACGCTGAAAACCGGCGTGCAGATTCGGCATAGCGACCTTCGCGCAGCGCGGAGAACGCAGTGTCGTACGCCGCTTGTTCGCCCGCTTGCGGAATCATCATTGTCGTCGAAGTGTCGGCCGGCGGCACAACCGCGACACGCGCGTCGACTGGCAATGTGTCGAACTGCGGCTCGGTCGCCGGCTCAACCGGCGCGTCCATGGTCAATTGACCGGGCGCGACCGGGGTGGCCGGAATTTCCTGAATTTGTCCGGGCGCGATCGGCGCACTCGGGTCTGCGGCCGGCGGAGTATTGCCTGGATCGCCTTCGAGGCGGCTGATGCGCGAGTCGAGATCGACATACTGATCACGCCCACGCTTCTTCAATTCTTCCATTTCGAACGTTTGGCGTTCGACCAGACCGCGCAGCGACTGCACTTCGGACTGGAGTTCATCGATGCGGTTGAGCAGATCGACGGCCGATTGTGCACCGCCCTGACCCTGGTTCTGCGCCTCAAGCTGGGCAACGCGCTCAGCGAGACTCAGACGACCGGATTGCGCGTATACCGACCCCGAAAACGACGTAGCGGCGACCAAAGCCGCCGCTACGAGGGGTCCACGAAACAGTGAACCGGACTTCATCATGTCGTCTTACTTCGCCGTGTAGACGATTTCGACGCGACGGTTCTTGCCCCAGCAGTCTTCCGACGAATCGGAGCAGTTCGGGCGTTCTTCGCCGTAACTGACGACGTTCAGCTGCGAAGCCGAACCACCGTTGGCCTGCAGGGCCGAGGAGACCGCGTTGCCGCGACGCTCGCCGAGACCGAGGTTGTATTCACGCGAACCGCGCTCATCGGCGTGGCCTTCAAGCGTCATCGCGGCCGACGGACGGTCGACGAGGTACTTGCCATGGCAAGCCAGAATTTCCTGCGCTTCACCGCGAATTTCGGCCTTGTCGAAGTCGAAGTAGACGACGCGCTGACGCAGGCAGCTGTCGCTGTCAAGGTCGCCTGGGACAAATATGCCGCCGTTGTCAACCGGAGTGGTGTCGGTCGTCGAGGTCGGCGGGGTGTTGTCTTCCGGCGGCGGCGGCTTGGTTTCGGTGGTCTTGCACGCGGCGAGCGAAGCAAGGAGGGCAACAGACAGGATCAGGCGCATCGGGTTATTCATTTTATTTCCTCGAGGTTTTTTTTGGATAAATTTTTATAAGGCACCGCTGCGGCCGAAACTTTAGCGGTGTTCGTCTTAACGTTGCCGGAAGGGGCCCCACGCAGGTTCACGCACATCCCCATCCGCCAGCACCAGACGCTGCCTCACCCGCCCGTCGGCGGACACGGCAAACAGTACGCCCCGCTTTCCTTCGCGGGCGGCATACAAGATCATGCTTCCGTTCGGAGCGAAGCTCGGCGACTCGTCCAGGTTACCGGGCGATATCAGGCTCATGACCCCAGCCCCGCCCCGACTCCGATCCAGAACCGCAATACGATACACATTTCCGCCGCCTTGCGCCATAGCCAAGGTCTTACCTTGGTAGCCGATCGTGGCACGGGCATTGTATTCGCCCTGGAAACTGACGCGGGTGGCGTCGCCGCCAGCGGCCGAAACGCCATAGATCTGCGGCTTGCCGGCGCGGTCTGAGGTGAACAGGATGGTCGCCCCGTCCGGCATCCACACGGGTTCGGTGTCGATCGAAAAATGGCGCGTGATCTGGGTCGTGCGCCGGCTGGCGATGTCCATCACGTAGATTTCCGGGTTGCCGGACTGCGACAGCGTCAGCGCCAGCTTCGAGCCGTCCGGCGAAAAAGACGGTGCGCCATTGATGCCGCGGTAGGCGGCGATGACCTGGCGCGAGCCGGTGGTCAGCTCCTGAATGTAGATCGAGGAATTACCGCGTTCGAAGCTCACATAGGCAAGGCGCTTGCCATCCGGCGACCACGCCGGCGACAGCAGCGGCTCTTTCGAGCGCACCACGGTCTGCGGGTTGTGGCCGTCGGAGTCGGCGACCATCAGCGCATACTGCGTATTCATGCCGATACCTGTGGCAGTGACATAGGCAATACGCGTCCAGAACGCGCCGCGAACCCCCAGAATTTTTTCGTAGATCAGGTCGGCGATTTGATGCGCTGCACCGCGCAGGTCGTTCGGTCGCGCGCCGATGGCGAGGCCCATCATGCGTGTCTGCTTGGCGACATCGAACAATTCGAACTCGATGCGCAGTGCACCGGCGTCGGCATCGGAAATGCGGCCGATGACCAGGAAGTCCTGCTTGAGCAGGCGCCAGGTCGCGAACTTGACGTCGGTCGGCCGTGCCGGCGTTTCAACGATGTCATTGCGACCAAGCGCGCGGAATTGCCCGCTGCGATTCAGGTCGGCGCTGACCACGGCACCGACATCGGTGTCCGGCGGCATGCTCGATCCTTCGAAGGCGAATGGGACGACGGCGACCGGAATGGCGGCACTGTTGCCGACCACCGGATCCACCATCAGGCTCTGCGCAAACGCCGATTGCGTCACGAGCACGCCAAGTAGCGCGAACAAACCAAGTAGCCGTTTCATTGGATGCAAATCTCTCTGGGATAACAAAAGGGAATGGTGACCTTGCGGACGAATACCGATTCGAAGCCGCGGTAGGGTAAGGGTTCGCGCTGAACCGCAGCCTCCAGGCTGCGCACGACCAGCGGATCACCGGAACAGGAAGATGTGTCGACGGCGATCACTTCGCCGCCGATGATCTGGGTCAGCGTGACATTGCAGCGAAAGCCTTCGCGCAAGGTATCCGGGCGCAGCCAGTTGCGATCGACAAGCGTGGTGATGGCGAGCTTGTACTGGCCGAGCAGCGAATCATCGCGACCATTGGTGCCGGCGCGCTGTGCTTCTTCGGCGGCGAGTTGTTCCATGCGCTGGTTCTCGAGATCGCGCTGCTGTTCGGCGTCGGCCTGCTTGTTGCGATCCTGCAACATCGCGAGCTTCTGTTCCTCGCGCTTGCGATTGGCTTCGGCGGCTTCGCGCAGTTTCTTGATGTCTTCGAGTTGCTTCAGGCGCTCGGCTTCCATCTCGGTGAGTTCGTCCTGCTCGCGCTCCAACTCGATCTGTTCCTGCCTGCGCTTCTCTTCCTGCTCGCGCTCGGCCTTCTCGATGGCTTCGGCTGCGAGACGAATTTTCTCCTGATCGACACGATCGTCCGCCGGCGGCGGCGTGACCGGTTCCGGGGGCGGTGGCGCCACCTCGGGTTCGGGCGGTTGCGGCTTCGGTGGCTCGGGCTTTGGCGGCTCGGGCTTCAGTGGCTCGGGCTTTGGCGGTTGCGGTCGCGGCTTGGACACCGACGACGGCAACGGCGGTGAGGTGAAATTCACCAGCGTCGCGTCGATGACTGGCCCGGCGACATCGAGCGGCTCGACCGTGGTCTTGAACAGCAAACCCAGAAACATGATCGCGACGATGCCGGCATGCAGCAGCAGCGAGCCACCGAATGCGAGCCAATGGTCGTCGTCGCGATCCTTGCCCATGTCAGCGCGCCGCCTTGGCTTCGCCGATCGGGCGCGTCATCAGACTGACGCGCGGCACGCCGGCGTTTTGCAACAACACCATCACTTCCATGACCTTGCCGTAGTCGATGCTCGCATCGCCGCCGACCAGCACCGGCACTTTCGGATCCTGGCGCACGACCGCAGCGACTTTGCTCGACAGCGATTCGATGTCGACCACTTCGCGCTTGCCATCGCCGAGCGTGAGGTACAGCGTACCGTCACGGGCGATTCCGACCACGATCGGCTCCGAATCGATCGATATCGCCTTGGCATTGGTTTCCGGCAGATCGATATCGACACCGAGATTGAGCATCGGCGCGGTCACCATGAAGATGATCAGCAGCACGAGCATCACGTCGATATACGGCACGACGTTGATCTCGGACTTCAACTTGCGCCGTTTGCGATGTTTGCTAGCCAATGCCATGAGCGCTCCAACGGTGGCGACGCGTGCGCGGGGTCAATGGTTGTCCTCGACATGCGCTTGTCGTTGCAGGATCGACGAAAACTCTTCCTGGAACGCATCGAACCGTACATTCAGGCGCTCGACCAAGTTCGAATAACGGTTGAACGCCCAGACGGCCGGGATCGCGGCGAACAGGCCCATGGCGGTGGCGATCAGCGCTTCGGAAATCGGCGGCGCGACCGTCGCGATGGTCGCGGTCTTCGCGCCCGCGAGGTCCACAAACGCAATCATGATGCCCCAGACCGTGCCGAAAAGGCCGATGTAAGGCGAGATCGAACCGACGTTGGCGAGGAATTCCAGGTCCTTCTCGAGCCGGTCGATCTCGCGACCCGCAGTGGCGCGCATGGCGCGTTGCGCGCCTTCGAGCATGATGCGCGGGTCCATGGTGCGGCGCGAACGCAGCCTTGCGAACTCGCGGAAGCCGGCTTCGAAGATGCCTTCCAGGCCCGAGGACTCCTTGCCCGGAGCGGTCACGTCCTTGAACAAAGCGCCGAGGTCACCGCCGGACCAGAAGCGGTCCTCGAATTCGGTTGCGCGTTTCTTGGTCTGATCGAGGCTGCGATGCTTGCCGAAAATGATCGTCCAGCTCATGAATGACGCGAGCAGCAGCAACACCATCACAAGTTTCACCGGCAGGCTCGCGCCCAGCACCAGCGTGACCACGTTGAAACCCTGCGCCGCTTCGGGCGCGGCGGCAACGGCCTGCGTGGCGACATCGGCCAATCCAGCCGGCGCCACGGCACTGGCGGCAAGCGCAAAAAAGGCGAGAACTGAGGGCATGTATTACTCCGTGAGGATGTCCGGCGGCATCGCCACCGGACGAAATGATTCAGCACCCACGCACGCGGCAAGCACTTCAGCTTCGAGCAGCAATTCGCCGCTGTCGCGTTGCCGCAGGTCTTGCGTGAAGCGGAGGCTCGCGCGACGTCGCTCAACGAGCAGACAACTCGCAAGCAATGCGTCATCGAGCCGGGCTGGTCGGCGGAAGGATAGCGAAAGCTTGCTGACCACGAACATCAAACCGTGATCGCGCTTCAGCCGCGATTGATCCACGCCGCGTGAACGCAGCCATTCGGTGCGTGCGCGCTCAAGAAAATGCAGGTAGCGAGCGTGATAGACGACACCGCCAGCGTCGGTGTCCTCGTAGTAGACGCGAACCGGCCACTTGAACACGTCGCTCACTCGCCAGCCTCGAACAGGTCGGCAACCGGCGCATCGGTGCGACGCGGCGGGCTAAGGCCGAAGTGCTTGTAGGCCTTGGCACTGGCCATGCGACCCCGTGCGGTGCGGATCAGGAAACCCTGCTGGATAAGATACGGCTCGATCACGTCCTCGATCGTGCCGCGCTCTTCCGACAGGGCTGCAGCGATCGACTCTACGCCGACCGGGCCACCGTCGAAATTCTCGATGATCATTTTCAGCATGCGCCGATCGAGCGCGTCGAAGCCTTCGTCGTCGACTTTCAGCATCTTCATCGCCTGGGTGGCGATGGCGTGATCGATATGGCCGTCGCCACGCACTTCGGCGTAGTCACGCACCCGGCGCAGCAGGCGATTGGCGATGCGCGGCGTGCCGCGCGAACGGCGCGCCAACTCGTCGGCACCTTCCTGGTCGCAGCCGATACCGAAGATACGCGCCGAGCGCAGCACGATTTCGCGCAAGTCGGCGCGCTCGTAGAACTCGAGACGCTGCACAATGCCGAAGCGGTCGCGCAGCGGCGAGGTCAGCAATCCCGCACGCGTGGTCGCGCCAATCAGCGTGAACGGCGGCAGATCAAGTTTGATCGAGCGCGCCGCAGGGCCATCGCCGATCATGATGTCGATCTGGAAATCTTCCATCGCCGGATACAGCACTTCCTCGACGACCGGCGACAAGCGATGGATTTCGTCGATGAACAACACGTCATGCGGCTGCAGATTGGTGAGCAATGCGGCGAGATCGCCGGCGCGTTCGAGTACCGGCCCGGAAGTCGAGCGCAGATTCACGCCGAGTTCGTTCGCGATCACCTGCGACAGCGTGGTCTTGCCTAGACCGGGCGGGCCGAAGATCAGCACATGATCGAGCGACTGCGCGCG
>JAYUXS010000431.1:0-3070 GCA_043752845.1 Lysobacterales bacterium
GATGAATCGATTCTGAAATTTCGCCGCTGTAATCATTCAGGGGCGGCAACGTTGCCGGCCATTCATCGGTGACGCATTTCGAAGCAATGGTGAATTTTCTGGTCGCGGGCGAAATCGATCGCGATCGTCGCCGGGGTAATGTCGTGGATGGCGAGCGCGGCGAGCGCCTCGCGATCCAGCTTGAAGCGCCGGTTGTTGTTGGAGAACAGGATCAGTCCCCGTGGCGCCAGGCGTGCTGCGCAGGCCTGCAACAGGCGCACGTGGTCGCGTTGCACATCGAAGTCTTCAGCGCGCTTCGAATTCGAGAAGGTGGGTGGGTCGACGTAGATCAGGTCGTATTCGCCGCGATCGTTTTCGATCCAGCTGAGCGCGTCGCCCTGCACCAGGCGGTCGTTCGACGTGCCGAGACCATTCAGCGCAAGATTGCGCTCGGCCCAGTCCAGATAAGTGTTCGACAGGTCGACGCTGACCGTGCTCGCGGCGCCGCCGGCGCAGGCGTAGACGGTGACCGCGCCGGTGTAGCAGAACAGGTTTGCGAAGCGCTGGCCGCGCGCCAGTTCACGTACCCGCGTGCGTAGTGGCCGGTGGTCGAGAAACAGGCCGGTATCGAGGTAGTCGAACAGGTTCACGTCGAACTTCAGTCCGCCTTCGGTCACCGTCATTGTATGGCCGCGTTCGCCCTGACGGCCGTATTGCTCCAGTCGGCCGTGCTTCATGCGCGTCTTCAGCGCGATCTTGCCCGGTGCGACGTCAAACACGTCGGCCGCCACGCGCACCAGTTCGCGCAGGCGCTTTTGCGCGGTGTCTTCGGGTATGGTTTTCGGTGCCTGGTATTCCTGGATGTGCAGATGATCGGCGTAGACGTCGATTGCTGCGGAATAATCCGGCAGGTCGGCGTCATAGGCGCGGAAACATTCGACACCGTCGCGCTTCATTTTCGGGCGCAGATGCTTCAGGTTTTTTTCGAGGCGATTACGCAATCCTGCGGCTGCATCCGACAGCGGCGCTTGTGGGCGCGGTTGCGGTCGGGCGGCGAAGACCTCGAAGCGGTACAGCGTGCATTCGAGCGCGCCGTTGAACAGCGAATAGCGCTTGTCGGCGCGCAGGCCAATGGCGTGCGCGAGGGATTCGTCCGAGGTGATCAAGGCCGCGCGCCAGCCGCCGAATTCGCGTTTGAGCAAATCCCCGAATGCAACGTACGTCGGAACCAGCGCGCGATTGTCTTCCATGCGTTCGCCATACGGTGGGTTGCTGACGACCAATCCGTTTGCGAATCCGTGTGGCTTCTGGGTCTTGTCGAGTTCGTGGTGGCGCAGGGTGAAAAAGCCGGCCACACCGGCTTGTTGCGCGTTCTGCTTGGCAGCGGCGAGCACCGCGCCGTCGCGGTCCGAACCGAAATAGCGGGCACTGTCGGCCTTGCGTCCCGCCGAAGCACGCGTTTCCGCCTCGGCGAGCAGGGCCGCCCAAACGTGCGGCTGATGCCCGCGCCAGCGCAGAAAGCCGAAGTGCGTGCGCAACAAACCCGGTGCAACGTCGGCGGCCATCAGCGCACCTTCGATCAGCAAGGTGCCGGAACCGCACATTGGATCGACCAGCGCACCGCCATTTGCGGCGATTTCCGGCCAGCCGGCGCGCAACAGCATCGCCACCGCGAGATTTTCCTTGAGCGGCGCGACGCCAGTATTGCGCCGATAGCCGCGCTGATGCAGCGGCGATCCGGCGAGGTCGAGCGAAATCTGCGCGGTGTCGCCGCGCACGAAGACGTGAATGCGCAGATCCGGCGTGTAGGTGTCGACGTTCGGGCGTTCACCGCTGACCTCACGCAAACGGTCGACGATCGCGTCCTTTACACGCTGCTGGGTGAATTGGGTATTGCGCAGGCTGTCGTTGATGCCGTGGGCATCGACCGCGATCGTGCCGTTCGCGGCGACGTGTTCTTCCCACGGCAGCGCATGCACCGAGGCGTAAAGCTTGTCCGCCGAGATTTCCTCGATCTTGAGCAGGGGCAACAGAATCCGCGAGGCCAAGCGCGACCACAGGCAGGCGCGATAGGCGGTGTCGATTTCGCCCTCGAAATGCACGCCGGCAATGGTCTGCTTGACCGACGTCGCGCCGAGCGCGGTCAACTCGTTCGCGAGCAGCTCTTCGAGACTCTTTGGACAGGCGGCGAAAAAATGCATCAGTGCGCAGCCCGTGCGCGCACGCGCTGTTCGAGGAAATGGCCGAACCACACCGCCGTCTCGCTGACGTGATCGGCCAGCCGATGGCTGTCGTTGACCAGATGCAGGGTTGCGCGCCGTGATTCGGCGAAATCGATCACCGCGCGCGCTGGAATCAGTTCGTCGTCCCAGCCGTGGACGATGGCCATCGGCACGCGTGCGGCGTCGAAGGCGGTGTCATGGCCGCGCAGCAGCAGCGGCAACGCGAGCAGAAACAGACCCTCGGTCTTCACATCGAGCGAAGCGCAGCCGCTGATGAAGGCACCAAAGCTCGAACCAGCCAGCACCAGCGGACCCTCGACCTTGCTCGCGATCGCCACCAGTCGCGCCAGGCGCAAATGCGCACCGCCCAGCCCGTGTGCGGCATCGAGCTCGCGGTAGTCCGGTCGCAACGTTGCCCAGCCCAATCGCTCGGCCACTTCGGCCATGGCCGTCACCTTGGTGGCGTGCGGCCCCGATTCGAGGCCGTGCGAGAGAATGGTGGTTCCGATCATGCGCGATCACTCCGTTTGCTCTGGCAAGCTTAGCCGCATGACCAAGTTGACCGCCAAAACCGACGCCCGCCCGCTCGCGATCTTCCTGATGGGCCCGACCGCGTCCGGCAAGACCGCGCTCGCGCTCGATCTCGCAGCCAGCGGCCGCTTCGGCTTGATTAGTGTCGATTCGGCGCTGGTCTATCGTGGGCTCGATATCGGCAGCGCCAAGCCCGATGCGGCGACCCTGGCGCGATTTCCGCATGCGCTCGTTGATATCCGTGATCCAGAACAGGCCTATTCGGCTGCGGAATTCTGCACTGACGCGCGCGCGGCCATGATCGACATCGCGGCTTCCGGGCGGATTCCGTTGCTGGT
>JAYUXS010000432.1:0-3066 GCA_043752845.1 Lysobacterales bacterium
CTGGCCGCTGAGGAAGGCTACGTCATCCGCTGCGAATCCAATCGCAACCGCGACAACTACTGCACCGCCGACACCAGTGGCGGCGTGATTCTGCGACGCACGCTGAGCAAGAAAGACTGCATCCAGGGCGACAGTTGGGACTTCGACAAGACCGGCATATGGGTTCGCAAGGGTTGCCGTGCTGAATTCGATGTGCCGCGCGCCTATAGCTCCGGTCGTGGCTGGAGTTCGCAGCGTGGCTACGGACGCTACTTCCGCGACGGCGAACAGGCCAACCCCACCGACACCGCGCGTATCGTCTGCGAATCACGTGGCAAGAAGCGCGTGGTCTGCCCGGCCGTCGCGGTCAAGAATGTCGACCTGGTCTACGAACGCAGTCGCGAACGTTGCCGCTTCAATGTCAGCTGGGGTTTTGACGCGACCAGTATCTGGGTCGACCAGGGTTGTCGCGGCGAATTTCTGGTGAATTGAGCGCGTCCTAGCGCGAACGGCGGCTCGGCTTCTTCGGCTTGGGCGCCGCTGCCGCGGGTGATGTATCCGCAGCCGGACGTCGCCGAGCTGCAGCCTTGCGGGTCGCGGCGACTTTGACCGTTTCCGGTTTGCGAACACGTTTGGGTCTCGGTGCGGGCAGGGCGATCATTTCGGTCGGCGCGAGCTCACTCATGCGATCGCGCCAGCCGCGCATCATGTCCATGCCCTGGTCCATTGCCGTGCGCGCCGACTTCGTCGCCCAGTCGGTCAATTGCGTCGGGTTGATCATCACCGCCGAACGCAGCAGTTCCGGCCATTGGCCGACGCTCGTTTCGCGCAGCTTGCACAGTTTGTGGGCGCGGCTGCCGATGGCATAGGTGACGGCGATATTGGTCGCTGCCGCAGTGCCGATCTTCGCCAGGGGCCAGGCCTTGATCAACAGGCGTGCGGCCAAGCCCTTGCCCAGCGTTTCGGCGATGATCTGGCCGGTACGCTTGGCGATTTCGTCGGCGCCGATATTGGTCGCAGCGATGCCGAGCACCGCCATTTTCTCGGCGCCGGCTGGCAATTCGAAGTCGTAGAGCACAAAGGTCTCGATCACCAGTTCGGCCTGCAGCACGCTCACCAACGCGGTGTCCGCAAGCGGCCCGAGTGCAAACGCGGCAAGGCGACCGACGCCGGGAATGGCACTGGTCAGCGCCGACAGCGCGCCGACGGCACCGGCCTGCAGGCACTTGGAGCGCACCAGCATCTTGTGCAGCGCTTCCTTCGTGGCCTTGGGGTGCGCCTTGCGCAGGCGTTCGACACGCGCCGTGGCGGCGTCACGATCAGCATGTGTTACGGCGTCCCACAACGAAAGTTTTGACTGGCGCATGGCCCGAGTATTGCCGGGAAGCGGCGCGAGCGACAGTCGTGCGCTGAACAGTCGCGGTCGCTACGCTTCGGGGTCACGAATCAGGTGCGCCAGGATTGACCACGACATGATCGACTACGACCGCTATGACCGAATTCGCGCCGTGCAATGGCAGGGCCACGCTTTGCGGCTGCTCGACCAGCGGGTGTTGCCGCTGCGCACCGAGTACATCGACTGCGCGAATGCGGCCGATGTCGCCGAAGCGATCCGCAATCTGACCGTGCGTGGCGCGCCAGCGATCGGCATCGCCGCCGCCTACGGTGTGGCGTTGGCAGCGCGTCTGCTGGCCGCGGCGCCGTCGGGAATGGTTACCCCAGTGCAGTTGCGCGATGCGTTCGCCCTGCTGCGCGCATCGCGGCCGACGGCGGTCAATCTGTTCTGGGCGCTCGACCGCATGGCACGCGCGCTCGCTGATGGCGCCACCGCGCAGCGGCTGGAAGAGGAGGCGGTCGCGATCGAACGCGAAGATCTGGCAGCGAACCGGCACATGGGCGAGCTGGGTGCGGCCCTGATCGAGGCCGGTTCCGGCGTGCTCACCCACTGCAATACCGGTTCGCTGGCCACGGCCGGTTTCGGCACCGCGCTCGGCGTGATCCGTGCCGCCTACGCGCAGGGCAAGCTCGCGCGCGTGTTCAACACCGAAACCCGGCCTTGGCTGCAAGGCACGCGCCTGACTGCGTGGGAACTGTTGACCGACGGCATTCCGGCCAAGCTCGTCGCCGACTCGGCGGCAGCGCACTTGATGTCGACTGGTGCCGTGCAATGGGTGATTGTCGGTGCCGACCGCATCGCCGCGAATGGCGATAGCGCGAACAAGATCGGGACCCTGCAACTGGCCGTCGCAGCGAAGCATTTCGGCGCGAAATTCATGGTCGTCGCGCCGAGTTCCACGGTCGACATGGCGATGCCATCCGGGGCCGACATCCACATCGAGTTGCGCGAACCGAAGGAGTTGCTCGAACACGCCGGACAACGTGTCGCCGCAGCCGGTATCGACGCGTGGAATCCGGTGTTCGATGTCGCGCCAGCCGCACTCATCGATGCCATCGTCAGCGAGCGCGGCGTCATCGAAAAACCCGATGCCGCGAAGATGGCCGCGATGTTCGGCGCAGGCCCCTGAAATCGGGCATCCGGAGGCCGTTCCCTGCTAGAATTCGACGCTTCGCGCCGGCCATTTTCGGGCCCTTCAGTTGGCGCGCAATCGCTTGATTTTGCTGGGAATACAGATGTCAGATTTCGCCAAGGAAATTATTCGCGTCAACATCGAAGATGAGATGCGCTCCAGTTACCTCGATTACGCGATGAGCGTGATCGTCGGACGCGCACTTCCGGACGTGCGTGATGGGCTGAAACCGGTGCATCGCCGGGTGTTGTTTGCAATGAATGAACTTGGCGCGCACAGCAACAAGCCGTACTACAAGTCAGCGCGAATCGTCGGCGATGTGATCGGCAAATATCACCCGCACGGCGATCAATCCGTCTACGACACGCTGGTGCGCATGGCGCAGCCGTTTTCGCTGCGTTACATGCTGGTCGATGGCCAGGGCAACTTCGGCTCGGTCGACGGCGATCCGGCCGCGGCCTATCGCTACACCGAGGCGCGCATGTCGCGCTTCGGCGAGATGCTGCTGGAAGACATCCAGTACGACACCGTGCCCTTCAAGCCGACCTTTGACGAAAGC
>JAYUXS010000433.1:0-7189 GCA_043752845.1 Lysobacterales bacterium
GTCTGCGCCAGATGGCGGTGTTTTCCGCCGTCGGTCTGGTCACGGCATTTCTCAGCGTGGTCTGCCTGTTCCCGTATCTGGATCGTCGTACGCAGCCGCAGACGCGATTCGCGACCCGGGTCGCCGCCAGTCTCGAGCGCTGGCCGCGATGGCGCGCAAATGGCGTCGGGATGTGGATGGCCGGTGCCTTGTTGGCAGTCTCCGCGATCGGTATCGCGCAGCTGCAGACACGCGACGATCTGCGCCAGTTGCACGCGGCACCGCCGGAGCTGGTCGCGATGCAACAACGCATCGATGCGCTGCTCGGGTTGCCAAGTCCAGCGCAATTCTTCATGGTCGAAGGCGACAGTTCGGAGCAGGTGCTGCAGCGTGAGGAAGCATTGTTGGCGAAGCTGCAAGAATCGGTCGACCAGGGCGTCTTGGGCGGATTTCAGGCGCTGACATCGTGGCTGCCTTCTGCGGCACGTCAGTTCGAGCATGCCGCGCTCAGTCGCGCAGTCGAGTCGGCGGTGATCGCGCGCGTCAATGCCGCCACCGGCGATGCCGTCGAGCGCGCGCGGTTTTCCGAGTCGGCGTTGACGCTGGAGGCGTTGTTGGCGCAGCAGGCATTCGCACCCTTGGCGCAGACATGGCTTGGCGCGATGGACGGTCGCCATGCGAGCATCGTGTTTTTGCACGGCGTGCGCAGCGATGCGATACCCGCATTGACAGCGCGTAGCGAGGACATCGATGGTGTGCGCTTCGTCAATCGCACCGCGGACATTTCATCCTTGCTCGCGCGCTATCGCCTCGACATGGGTTACTGGCTTGTGGCGGGCTATCTCGGCGTGCTGCTCTTGCTGACGCTGCGCTATGGCCGTTCGGCCTGGCGCGCCTTGTTGCCGACGGTGATCGGCAGTGCACTAACGCTCGCGATCTTCGGTTTCATGGGCTGGCCGCTGCAATTGTTCGGCGTGCTGGCCTTGTTGTTGTTGCTCGGCATGGGCGTCGACTACGGCATCTTTCTGTTGGAGCACCCCGGCGATGGTGCCGCCTGGCTCGCGGTCGCACTCGCCGGGATCAGTACCTTGCTCGCTTTCGGACTGCTGGCCTTGTCGAATACGCCCGCGCTGCGCGCCTTCGGCCTGACCATGCTCATTGGAGAATTTTCCATATGGTTGATCACACCTTGCTTCAGACCGACATCAGTACGGCATCCAGCCGCAGTTTGACGGGCCGTGCCAATGCCTTTCTGCTTCGGCACATTCGCAGTGTCGAGATGATCGGCGTGCTGATGCGCATCTTCAGTTTTTCTCTGGTTAGCTGGATGGGGCCAGAGAGCCCGTTCATGTTTGTCTGGGTGTTCAACACCGTCGATGCCGTGCTGTTGTCGTGGTGCGCAATACTGAAGCGCGATCTCGCCTATTCGGTCTTGAACCTGTTCTGGATTGTCGTCGGCATCGTCGGTATTGCCCGTGCCGGCGGGTTTCTGCACTGAACATCGAAACGGATTCGAGGAAAATCATGCGACACGAACACACGGAAATTCTGATCATCGGTGCCGGGCCGGCCGGCTCGGTGGCTGCTGGACTGATGCGCAAGCAGGGGCGCAAGGTGTTGATGATCGAGCGCGAGCAGTTTCCGCGCTTTTCGATCGGCGAAAGCCTGCTGCCGCAATCGATGGCCTATATCGAAGAGGCCGGTTTCCTGCGCGCGGTTGTCGAAGCCGGCTTCCAGTACAAGAACGGTGCCGCCTTCGTGCGCGGCGAGAAGCAGACGGCGTTCGACTTCCGCGACAAATTTTCGCCCGGCTGGGGTACCACCTATCAGGTGCAGCGCGCGCACTTCGATCACGTGCTGGCGACCGCTGCCGAGCATGCCGGCGCCGAACTGCGCTACCGACATCAGGTCACCGCAGTCGATGTCGAGGGCGAATTTCCGACGGTGGAAGTCTTGGCGCCGGATGGCGAAACCTATCACGTCAGTGCGCGTTTCCTGCTCGACGCGAGCGGCTTCGGACGCATCCTGCCGCGCTTGTTGAAACTGGAAACGCCGTCGAATTTCCCGGTGCGGGGGGCGCTGTTCACGCACGTCGAAGACCATGCGCCGATCGGCAGCTTCGATCGCAACAAGATCCTGGTCAGCGTGCACCCCGAGCATGTCGATGTCTGGTACTGGACGATTCCGTTCTCGGATGGCCGCTGCTCGCTCGGCGTGGTCGCCAAGACCGAATTCCTCGATCGTTACGCGGGTGAGGACGCGGCCCGGCTGCAGGCGATTGTCGGTGAGACGCCGACGCTGTCGAACCTGTTGAAAGACGCAGTCTGGGATACGCCGGTGCGCAAGCTCACCGGCTATGCCGCAAACGTCACCTCACTATGCGGCCGCGGCTATGCGCTGCTCGGCAATGCCGGCGAGTTCCTTGATCCGGTGTTCTCAAGCGGCGTGACCATCGCCTTCAAGTCCGCGAGTCTTGCGGCTGCAGCGATCGCGCGTGAATTCGACGGTGAAGCGGTCGACTGGCAGGCGGACTACGCCCGGCCGCTGCGCGCCGGCGTTGATACCTTTCGCGCCTTCGTCGAGAGCTGGTATGCCGGCGCCTTCCAGGACGTGATCTTCCATCAGGATCAATCGCCGGATGTGCGCCGCATGATCTCCTCGATTCTCGCCGGTTATGCCTGGGACACGAACAATCCCTATGTCGCCGAACCGCGACGGCTGAAGACGCTGGAGCAACTGTGCCGCGTTTGATCGTGCTCGCGATTTTGCTGTGTGCAGCGGCCTGCGCCACTGCGCCGCGCGGGCGCGTGCAAATGCCCGAGCCGCGCATCTCGCCGGCGGATATGCGCATGGAGGTCAGTCTGGCGCAGCGCCTGCGCTTCGACCGCGGTGCGCACGGCGCAGTCACTCCGCCGATCGACGCACAACTGGAAGTGGATGCCGGCGCGATTCGATTCGCGGGATTCGCGGCCGGACAACGCATCCTGACGTTTACCTGGGACGGCCGTCTGATTGCAGAACAGCGCAGCGTGAAGTTGCCGGAACACGTACGTGCCGAACACATCCTGCGTGACATCCAGTTCGTCTGTGCGCCGGTGGATGCATTGCGCGTGGCAATACCGGATGCATGGCGGATTGACGAGTCGGCCGGCTTGCGTCGAATCACTCATCGCGATCAGGAATCCGCGGCGATCGAGATCCATTACGCCGGCACCTCCTGCACGAGCGGTCGGGTGCAAATGCAAAACCGGGTCGAACACTATGTGCTGACCATCGAATCTGCCGACGTGGTCGCGGAGCCGGCGCCATGAACGTACCGATCTATCTCAATGCCCTGGGCTTGATCTGCGCGCTCGGTGCCGATGCGGCCGAAGTGCGCGCTGCATTATTTGCGACCACGCCACCGCTCGTGCCGATCGACACCGATATCCTGAAGGGCAAGTCCTTGCCTTTGGCGCGCGTGATTGCTGCGCTGGCTCCGGTCGACGTTTTGCCTGATGC
Source organism: Lysobacterales bacterium (assembly GCA_043752845.1). Taxonomy (GTDB): domain Bacteria; phylum Pseudomonadota; class Gammaproteobacteria; order Xanthomonadales; family Ahniellaceae; genus JADKHK01. The sequence goes on from JAYUXS010000433.1 coordinate 3,481, forward strand.
GTTGCGCAGCCGCAATAACGCGCTGCTGCTCAGTGCGCTGGTGCAGATTCGCGAAGACGTCGATGCCGCAATTGCGCGCTTCGGAGCGCACCGTGTGGCGATCGTGCTCGGCACCAGCACGTCCGGCATCAGCGAAGCCGAGCAAGCGTTGGCGGCGTATGTTCATGATGGCGTGGTCCCTCCGGACTTCGACATGGGCCAGCAGGAACTCGGTTCGCCTGCGCTCGCCTTGCGCCATGTCCTTGGCAGCACCGGTCCGGCTTATGTCGTGTCGACCGCGTGTTCGTCCGGTGCGAAAGCGATCGCAGCGGCGGCGCGGCTGTTGCGTGCAGGGCTCGCCGACGCAGTGATCGCGGGCGGCGCCGATTCCCTGTGCGCGTTCACCGTTGCTGGATTCAGTGCGCTTGAATCGGTCAGTCGCAGCGGTTCCAATCCGCTGGCAGCTGCGCGTGACGGCATCCATATCGGCGAAGGCGCGGCGCTGTTTCTGGCCACGCGTGAGCCGGGTGCCGTGCGCCTTGCGGGCCATGGCGAATCGTCAGACGCACATCATGTTTCGGCGCCGTTGCCTGACGGTTCCGGCGCACAGACCGCGATGCGGCAGGCGCTGCAACGTGCTGGCATCGGTCCAGAGCAGATCGACTACGTCAACCTGCACGGCACCGCGACGCCGCAGAACGACGCGATGGAATGCCGCGCTGTGGCGGATGTGTTCGGCGATCGCGTCGCCACCAGTTCGACCAAGCGTTTGACCGGACACACGCTCGGTGCCGCCGGTGCGATCGAGGCGGCGTTGTGTTTCATTGCGCTTACCGACAATCCGCAGGGCCTGCTGCCAGCACATTGGTGCGAGGGTTCGTTGGATGCGAGCTTGCCGCCGTTGCAACTCGTACAGCCCGGTCAGGCACTCGGTCGGCCTTTGCACTACGCGCTCAGCAATTCGTTCGCGTTCGGCGGCAGCAATGCCGCGCTGATTCTGGCGCGCTGCTGATGCGCGTTCCAGTCGAATTCGCGATGGCTGAACTGGTGCCGCATGAGGGACGCATGCGCCTGCTGGATGCGGCGATTGATGGCGATGATGAAGGCCTGAGCGCGCGCGTCGAGATCCGCGCCGACAGCCTGTTTTTCGACGGTCTGGGTGTGGGCGCCTGGGTTGGCATCGAATACATGGCGCAGGCGGTTTCCGCTTGGGCCGGCTGGCGCGCACGGCTGGCCGGGAGTGCGCCCAAGGTCGGATTCCTGCTCGGCAGTCGCCGATTCGAGAGCCGTCGTGGTCAATTCCTGCTCGGCGAAGTGCTGGTCGTGTCAGCGCATCGTCAGTTCCAGGCCGACAATGGGTTGGGCCATTTCGAATGCACGCTGGCGATTGCCGACGAGCAGGTCGCGAGTGCGGCGCTGACGGTATTTGAACCCGATGACGTTTCCCAATTTCTCAAGGCGCGACCATGAGCAAGAAATCGGGAGACGCACGATGAGCCGGCACAGTGTTCTGGTGACCGGATCCAGTCGCGGCATCGGTCGCGCCATCGCCATGCGTCTGGCGCAGGACGGGTTTGACGTCGTCGTGCACTGCCGTAGCGGCATCGACGAGGCGCAAGCGGTCGCTGCCGCCATCGAACAAATCGGTCGCCACGCGCGCGTGCTTCAGTTCGATGTCGCCGACCGTGCGCAGTGCGCGCAAGTGCTTCTTGCCGACATCGAGCAGCATGGCTGCTACTACGGCATCGTCTGCAATGCCGGCATCGCCCGCGACAACGCCTTTCCGGCAATGCCAGGCGAGGAATGGGACGCGGTGATCCACACCAATCTCGACAGTTTTTACAATGTGCTGAATCCGCTGACGATGCCGCTGGTGCGGCGGCGCGCGCCGGGTCGCATTGTCACCATTTCGTCGGTGTCCGGCATCGCCGGCAATCGCGGTCAGGTCAATTACAGTGCGGCGAAGGCCGGCATTATCGGCGCGACCAAGGCGCTGGCAGTCGAACTCGCAAGTCGGGCGATCACGGTGAATTGCGTAGCACCTGGCCTGATCGACACCGAAATGGTGTCGCCCGAAATTCTGGAAGAAGCCTTGAAAATAATTCCGCAAAAACGCGTGGGCAAGCCCGAGGACGTCGCGGCCGCCGTCAGTTTCCTGATGCGCGAGGACGCCGCGTACATCACGCGGCAGGTGATCTCGGTGAATGGAGGCATGCTCGGATGAGCCAATCACCGATCAATGCCTCCAGCAACAGGCGCGTGGTGATCACCGGCATCGGTGCCTTGAGTCCGCTCGGTCACGACTGGACGACCGTCGAAGCGCGACTGCGCGAGCGCCGTAACGCCGTTGTCACCATGCACGACTGGGCCGTGTACGAGGGTCTGCATACCCACGTCGGTGCACCGGCGGCGCCGTTCGAACTGCCGCCCGCCAGTTTCAATCGCAAGACCATGCGCAGTATGGGACGGGTGGCGGTGATGGCCACGCGCGCCAGTCAGATCGCGTTGGCTGATGCCGGGTTGCTCGACGATCCGTTGATCAGGAGCGGTCGTGTCGGTATCGCTTACGGATCGTCTTCAGGCACGCCCGCGAACATGGGCGACTTCGGGCGCATGATCACCGAGAAGACCGTCGAGGGCATCACCGCGACCACGTATATCCGCATGATGGCGCATACCGCGGCGGTGAACATCGGCGTGTTCTTCGGCATCACCGGACGCATCGTGACCACGTCCAGTGCCTGCACCTCGGGCAGCCAAGGCATCGGTTACGCCTACGAGATGATCAAGAGCGGTCGCCAGGTCGCGATGCTCGCCGGCGGCGCGGAAGAACTCGATGCCACCGAAGCGGCGGTGTTCGACACCCTGTTTGCCACCAGCGTGAAGCACAACGACGCGCCCGGTCTGACGCCGCGGCCATTCGATGCCGCGCGTGACGGACTGGTGCTGGGTGAAGGCGCATGCACGCTGTTGCTGGAGGACTACGAGCATGCGCGTGCACGCGGTGCGCGCATCCATGCCGAGGTCGTCGGTTTCGGCACCAACAGCGATGGCTGCCATGTCACGCATGCAAATCCGCAAACGATGGCGATCGCGATGCAGTTGGCGCTTGCGGACGCCGGACTGGGGCCATCTGCGATCGCCTACGTCAACGCCCATGGCACCGCGACCGAACAAGGTGACATCGCCGAGACCCAAGCGACGCATCAAGTGTTCGGCGAGCGCGTCGCGATCTCCTCGCTGAAGAGTTACATGGGTCACACGCTCGGCGCCTGCGGTGCGCTCGAGGCCTGGATGAGCATCGAGATGATGCGCAGCGGCTGGTTCGCGCCGACCATGAATCTCGAAAAGGTCGATCCCCGCTGCGGCGCGCTCGACTACATCACCGGCAGCGGCCGCAACATCGACACCGACGTGGTGATGAGCAACAACTTCGCCTTCGGCGGCATCAACACCTCACTGATCTTTGCGCGCTGGCGCGATTGATACGCGATGCTCTGCCGGATTTGAGCGCTAGTCGCAGCGCCGCTCGCAGCCGATGTTCTCGAGCTGGATGGTGGTGTGCGAGATGCCGAAGCGCGACTGGATGACGGCTTCGGCGTCGCGCAGCAGGTCATCGTTGTCGCGTTCGCCGTCGTGTTCGATATGTGCGGTCAGCGCGGTGACCGTCGTCGACAATGGCCACACGTGCAGATCGTGCACATGCTGTACGCCGGTCACGCCGCGTATC
>JAYUXS010000434.1:0-3057 GCA_043752845.1 Lysobacterales bacterium
GGCCGATGCGTTCGATGAATTCAGGTGCCGTTGCCATGACTTCGGCGGCGGAGCGGCCTGAATAGACGCGCAAAGTCAGTGCGACCAGTCCGGAAACGATCGCCGAATCGCTGATGGCGTGGAAGATCAGGCGCTGCGCATCGCCCTCGGCGACCACCCAGACCATCGACTGGCAGCCATGCAGCCGATTCGCCTCGGTTTTCCATTCCTCCGGGAACGCCGGCAGTTTGCGACCGAGGTCGATGAGGTACTGGTAGCGGTCGCTCCAGTCGCCGAAATAGCCGAACTCCTCGGCAATTTCCTGCTGGATCGGATCGGACAGCGGCGCATCGCTCATTTCGATGCGACCTTCCAGCGCGGACCGGCAGCGGTGTCCTCCACCTCGATGCCGGCTTCGGCCAATTGCTTGCGGATCGCATCGGCGCGCGTGAAATCGCGCGATTGCTTCGCGGCCTGGCGCTGCTGCACGAGCGCGTCGATGGCGGCGTTGTCCAGTGCGCGGCCAGCGCTGGCGCGTGCAAACCATGCGGCCGGATCCTGTTGCAACAGGCCGAGGGCAAGACCGCCGGACAGCAGCGCCGACTTGAGGCGGGCGCGTTCAGCGTCGGAATCAGCGCGGCGTGCGTCCGCGCCGATTTGCGACAGCGCAGCCAGGGCTTGCGGCGTGTTCAGGTCGTCCAGCAGCGCGGATTCGACCGGGTCCGGGACGGCAACACCCGGCTGAGCGGCGATGCCCGCGAGATCGCGCAAGGTGCCATAGAAGCGATCTAGCGTGCGCACGCATTGTTCGATCAAGCCATCGGTCCATTCCAGCGGCTGGCGGTAGTGGGCCGACATCAGCGCCAGGCGCAGTGCTTCCGCGGGATGGCTGGCAAGCACTTCGTCGACGCGAAACACATTGCCGAGCGACTTCGACATCTTGCGCCCGTCCATGTTGAGCATGCCGTTGTGCAGCCAATAGCGCGCGAAAACCTTGCCGCCATGTGCGCAGGTACTCTGCGCGACCTCGTTTTCATGATGCGGAAACTGCAGGTCGATGCCGCCGCAGTGGATGTCGATGGTGTCGCCAAATGCGGCTTCGCACATCGCCGAGCATTCGATATGCCAGCCGGGACGACCGCGACCCCAGGGCGAATCCCAACCCGGCAGTTCCGGCGTCGACGGCTTCCACAGCACGAAATCGCCCGGGCCTCGTTTGTACGGGGCGACCTCGACGCGGGCACCGGCGAGCATTTCGTCGGTATCGCGCCGCGACAGCTGGCCATAGGCCGGAAACGTGTCCACGGCAAACAGCACGTGGCCTTCTGCGGCGTAAGCATGGCCGCTTGCGATCAGGCGTTCGCACATCGCCACGATCTGCGGGATATGCGCCGTGGCATGCGGTTCCAGATCCGGCAACTCGACGCCGAGCGCGCCCATGTGCGCGCGATAGGCGTCGGTGAACTTGTCGGTAATGGTGCTGATCGGTACCTGTTGCTCGATCGCGGCGGTGTTGATCTTGTCGTCGACGTCGGTGATGTTGCGGGCATAGACGAGCTTCGGGAAATGTCGTCGCAGCAGCCGCGCCAGCACGCCAAACACCACCGGCCCGCGGGCATTGCCGATGTGAACGTAGTTGTAGACGGTCGGGCCGCAGACATACATGGTCACGCGATCGGCGTGTTCCGGCACAAAAAGTTCGGTTTGGCGGGTCAGGGAATTGAAGAGTTTCAGTGGCATCTGGCGTCGTCCCGGTGGATGCCGATTCTATCCGGCAACAGCGTTCCGGCATTAGCCTATGTTCAGTCCTTACCTGCTGTAATTTAGCCAACTTCAAGCCAAGGTGTCGCTGCCCATGACATTCATCGACAAGAAACGCATCCTGATCCCGCTCGCGTTTGCGATCCTGTCGACTCAGGCATTTGCCCAAGCGCAACCCTATGACGACCGACTCGAACCCGCACGCGGTGCCGAAAACATCAGCTATGGCTATGCCGACGTCCTGCGTGTCGACCCCATCTTCGAAGCCGTGGTGATCAACGAGCCGCGCGAAGAATGTTACGAACGCGAAGGGCAATACCGTGAGCGTTCCGGCGGCGATCCGAGTGGCGGCACCGTGCTCGGCGCCATCATTGGCGGCGCGCTCGGCAACCAGGTCGGCAAGGGCGACGGACGTCGCGCCGCCACAGTCGCCGGTGCGGTGATCGGCGGTGCCATTGGCCACGATGTCGACAAGAACAACGGCTCGGCCGGTGGCCGCTACGAGCGTGGTGGCACCACTTGCCGCACCGTGACGACGCGCCGCGAAGACCGCCGCGTCGTCGGTTATGACGTCGAATACCGTTATCGCGGCGAAGTGTTCATGTCGCGACTCGACTACGATCCAGGCGAACGCATGCGCGTCCGCGTTGCGATTGCGCCAGCCGACTGAATCTCCAGCCATCGACAAACTTCGGGGCCGCCACGTGCGGCCCTTCGATTTTTCTTGACCACCATATGCAGCGCATCTCAAGCTCCGCCAAATAGTCTGACGATTCCGTCAGGCAACTTGCGTTAGGTGGCCAGTGAACGTGCTGCGCGAACTTGAGCTGCTGGAGATATGTCGCTTGCCTCAGACGTTTCGCGCCGGCGCGTCCAGCTGGCACGATCTCGTCCAAAAGATCTCCCGCTCTACCCCGGCCTGTCCGAAGAGCAGTTGGTGTCATTCCTCTCCAATCGTGCAGATCTAATCGAAATCTGGCTTGCGTGGTCGGAAGACAAGCGCTGTTCTGGCGGCTGGTTTTTCCAACGCCACGGCTCACAGTTCGAACTCGGCCAAGTTTGGGGCGACGGCAAGCTTGCCCCGTCCGAGTTTTTCCAAGAGCCCGCGCCCGCGTGCGCAAGGTTCATTCTGCGCGAGCTGGCCGCCTAACAATTCATCTATGGACTCCTCCCCCACGTCAAGCTGATTGAACCTGGTCTGCTTCATCACGGTTGGATCGGTGCAAGCGTCTATCCGCCCTTGATAGTGGCGAGTTCAGTATCGATGGTCGGCATGGTTGTCGGGCTTGTCGGGGAACGGTTCGCTAACACACGTGC
>JAYUXS010000435.1:0-7174 GCA_043752845.1 Lysobacterales bacterium
GTATTCGGTGCGCACCGTCAGCGTTGGATAGGACAGATCCGGCAGCAGGTTGATCTTCAGGTCGGACAACGCGATCAAACCGAACAAGACGACGGTGACCGTCGCCATGCCGATCGTGACCCGACGCCGGGTCGACACTTCAACGATATTCATGGCGTGCCCGCCTCGACGATCTGCACCTTGCCGCCGTCGCGCAACGCCGACTTGCCGACCGTCACGACGCGATCGCCATCCTTGAGGCCTTCGACCACTTCGGCATCGACACCGCTCAGATAACCCAATTTCACCTCTCGGCGTTTGGCCAGGAAGATCGGAACGAGTTTCTCCGCAGCCTCGACTTTTGTTTCGGCTTTCTGGCCGCCGAACAGTCCAGCGAAGAATCCGGGTTTTTCCACCGTCTTGGCCGCAGCCACTTTTTCAGGCGGCGCGGCTTCGAGCACGAACACCGCCGCTTCGCTGTCGCCTTCGAGCAAGGATTCGCGCGGCACGACGAGTGCATTGGCGCGCTGGTCGTAGACGATATCGACACGTCCGAACATGCCCGACTTGAGTCGATGGGTGTCGTCACGAAATTCTGTGGTCACGCGAAAAGTGCCGGTCTGGGCGTCAACCACCGGGCTGACGCGCGCAACTTCACCGGCAAAGATCACGCCAGGCAGCGCGTCGACATGCATCGACACAGCGAGCTTGGGCTGCATGGTCAACAGCTCACGCTCGGGCACATTCAAGACCGCGAGCAACGGATCGAAATCGTCGATACTGAACAGACTTTGATTGATCTGGATGAGATTGCCTTCCTTGACCATGCGCGAAGAGATCACCCCGCCGATCGGCGCAACGATGCGTGTGTAGTCGAGCTCAAGCTTGACGATGTCAGTGACGGCTTTCTGCGTTTCCAGATCAAAGCGCGTGCGTTCGTGCGCTTCGGCACTGATCAATTTGCGCGCATATAAATCGCTGGAGCGACGGTAGTCGTTTTCGAGGCGTTTCAGGTTGGCTTCGGCACGGGCCAGTTCAAGTCGCGGCTTCTCAGGATCAAGCTGCGCCAGCAAAGAACCGGGCTTTACCAGATCGCCCTCTTCCACCATCAGCCGCATCAATACACCGCTGGCCTTGGAGACGACCATGGCTTGATTTTCGGGCTCAAGTGCCGCTGTGCCGGAATAACTTGCGACGATCGCCTTGCGCGTCGCAGTCGCCGCTTCAACGGGCACCGGCACGTCGCTTTCCTCCGATTTTTTGCCGTCTTTTTGACCGCCCGGAGGACCGCCACAAGCGGCGACCGCCAGCATCAGCACCACAGCGGCACCCGGAGAAAAGTACGCAAAGCCATGTTTATTATGCATTTTTATTCGCCAAGTTAGCAAGATTCAGAGGAGTACTGGTGTAGTATCTTAATAAAACACCCAAGCCTTCACATAGGCCAGAAGTCGCGCATGTTCGAATGTCATAGGTGCAGGCCATGAGAGCGATGCTGCGCAAGCTTGAAAAGACACAGGTGTCAGTACGATCCCGGGCGAAAATTGCAGTTTTTCGTCACAGCGATTCGAATCCGGGCGAGCCGACCTGCTCTACCCAGCATGAAGGCTGGCCGTTATACTTCCGCGTTCTTTGCGCCCTGGTCGGTAGACGACCGCAAGACAGAAGGATCGAACCCAGAATGTCGCGTCAGCTGATCATTGCCATCGCCCTCGTGGCTTCCACACTCTCGCTCGACTCGCAAGCCGCTGGCAACGCCGAAGCCGGCAAGAAACGCGCCTACACCTGCGCCGGTTGCCACGGTATCCCCGGGTACAAGAATACCTATCCGATGTACAGCGTCCCGCGCATCTTCGGCCAGAGTGAGACCTACATTATCAATGCCCTGAACGCGTACAAGTCCGGCGAGCGCAAGCATCCGACCATGGTCGCGCAGGCGAAGAGTTATTCCGATCAGGACTACGCCGATATCGCGGCGTATCTCTCCAAGGCAAAGTAAGGACACGACGACATGCGCACTCTTCTGCTTGGCCTGACCTCCACCGCACTGATGTTTACCGCGACAGCGTACGCTGCGGGCGATGCCGCTGCCGGCAAATCAAAATCCGCCGTGTGTGCGGCATGTCACGGTGCCGATGGCAACAAGCCGATCGATGCCAATACGCCGAAACTCGCCGGCCAGCATCAGGACTACATGGTCAAGGTTTTGCGCGACTACCGCTCGGGTGCACGCACCAACGCGATCATGGGCGCCCAGGCGGCCACGCTGAAAGATCAGGACATCGACGACCTGTCCGCCTACTTCGCGACGCAAAAGGGCGATCTGTCCGAGATCGAAAACTGACGTTCAGTCGCCGACCAGCACGCCTAATCGCAAAACGCCCCGATATCGGGGCGTTTTGCTGTGTGCTTCGGCCTGCAGCGATCCGGAAAATCCGACAACAAAAAGCCCGGAATCTTGCGACTCCGGGCTTTGGTTTTCGAGACGAACTGAACCGATCAGAGGCTCGGCTTGTAGGTCGCAACCTGCTGCGTCATGCGCACGGTCTGCGCCGACGAGAACTGGTTCATGCAGGAATCGTCGGTGTAATCCATGAAGTTCAGGATTGGATCGGTACCGTCACCGGCACAGGTGTCACGACCGGTCGGGCAACCGAACGCGGCGCTGGCTTCAGGTGCCGTGTCGCTGACACTGTCGCCCGGGTTCGCGCAGCCGCCTTGGAAGGTGTGATACAGGCCGAGGTAATGGCCGACTTCATGCGTCGCCGTGTCACCGAGGTTGTACGGCGAAGCCGAACCACCAGGCAGCGACGAGTGCAGCAGCACGACGCCGTGCATGTTGCTGGATTCGGCATAGCTGCTCGGGAAGGTCGCGTAACCGAGGATGCCCTGCGACGGGTTGCAGGTGTAAACGTTCAAGGTCGTCGCCGGGCTGTCGGCCAGACCATTCTTCATTTTGCGTTCGGCACTGCCATAGCAACCGTTGAACCACTGGGTGTTGCTGACGCGTTCGATCGAAGCAGTCGAAAACGAGAAGCCGGTGCCCAAGAAGGCGTTGTTCAGCACCTGCAACTGGCTTGCGATCTGGGCATCGGTGACATTGCCAGTCGAACCGCTGGTAACGATATGCCAGGAAATCTTTACGTCGTTCGCCGCCTTGCCCAGCATGAAGGTCGGATCCAGCAGCAGCTTGTCGATCTGGCTCTGCACCTTTGCCTGCTCTTCGGCAGTCGGGTCCACGACGCTGCAGCGTTTGCCGCGCACGATCTGGCCCTTGCCATCGAGGAAGTGGATGTCCTGTTGAACGGCTTCATCTTTAATGCGCAAGCCGGAATCCAGATTCTGCGCAGCGTAGGCCGTGGTAACGGCAGCAGCGAGCAAGGTGACCGAGCCAAGAACGAGGGCAACTTTCTTCACGGAGATCTCCAGGTGTTGGGACAATGGGTGTGAGCGGAGGCCAGACTTCTCACGCACCATCGCGTGGCGCTGGCGCGTGTCTGATGCTCAAGGCATCCCCCTGACTCGTGGCGCGCTTTGTACGCACATCCCTGCCGAAGGTCATGCCGCGACGCAACAGACACCGTCCTCACGACGGAGTGTTACGATCGTTTTTCGTTGCCAGTCAGGTTAAAGTGGATGTCGCAAACCGGCGCAATCATTGACAATTGTGGCAATTCGAGCGCCCTGCGAATCGATTTCGCAACACTTTGTCAAGTGTCGATCAAGTCACTATTTCTGGGGCTGGTAGCGAGCCTTTCGGCACACGCGCTGGACCCGCGCAAATCGGTCGACGAATACGCCATCGACACGTGGAACACCGAAACCGGATTGCCGCACAACCAGGTGCACGCGATTGCGCAAACGCCCGATGGCTACCTGTGGTTCGGCACTTGGGAAGGCGCCGTCCGCTTCAACGCCCGCGAGTTCCGAACCTTTGACCGGCGCCTGGTACCGGACATCCGTGACAACGGCGTACGCATACTCAAGGTTGATCGCCGCGGCGCGCTTTGGCTCGGCACCTCGCGTGGCGGCGTATCGCGCTTGCTCGATGGTGTCTGGTCGCATTTCGATCGCGAGGGTGGGCTCGCGTCCGACGAGGCGATGAGCCTGCTCGAAACGCGCGACGGTCGCATCTGGATCGGCATGGAGGAAGGTGGCATCTCGGTAATCGACGGCGACAAGATTGGCAGCTACACGACCGCCGACGGTTTGCTGCACAACACCGTGCTGGCGCTCGCCGAGCAAACAAATGGCGACGTCTGGATCGCGACTTCGCTGGGCCTCAACCTGATGCGAGACGGACGCATCAGCACGCCCGACCTCGGCCCGCTGACGCCGACCGCGCCGGTGCTCGACGTATTCGTCGACTCGCGCGGCACCACCTTCGTTGGCACCGATACCGGTTTGCTGCGACTCGTCGACGGACAACTTCGTCGCGAAGCGCCGGGCACGGCACTCGACAAGCAAGCCATCGCGCTGACCATCGAAGACCGTCAGGGCACGCTCTGGATCGGGACGCTCAGCGGCGGCCTGATCCGCTATCGCGACGGCCAGATCGAAGTGCTCGGCGTTGAACAGGGCTTGCCGCACAAGCGCGTCATCGCGCTCGCCGAAGACCGCGAGGGCAGTCTCTGGATCGGCACCAGTGCCGGACTGGTTCGCCTGAAAGACTCGCCGTTCAGTACCTACGGCGCCTATCGCGGCCTCAGCGAAAACTACGTGCGTACGGTGCGTGAATCAAAGGACGGACAGCTCTGGGTCGGCACCGGCAACGGCCTGAATCGTCTCGATGGACGCCGCTTCACGCATTACTGGCCGGGTGGCGATCCAGCCGGCAATTACGTGATGTCCTTGTTCGAAGACACTGACCGCTCGGTCTGGGTCGGCACCTACGACTCCGGCATTTCGCGTTTCGACGGCAACAGCTTCACCAGCATCGATGCCCGCGGCGGCCTCGCCAGCGATCAGGTTCGCGCGATCCTGCGCACCCGCGATGGCGCCTTGTGGATCGGAACCACGAACGGCCTCAACCGCATGATCGACGGCAAGATCGAGCGCTTCGGGCGAGAACACGGTCTGCCGCGCGAATACGTGTTTTCGCTGTTCGAGGAACATGACGGCCATCTCATCGTCGGCACCACGGCCGGTGCAGCGCGATTCAACGGCCATCGTTTCGAAGCCTTGCCGATGCCCGCCGATGCCGAGATCAAGGATTTCTTCGGCTTTCACCAGACCGCCGATGGCGTGCTTTGGGCTGCGACCAGCGACGGTATCGCCCGATATCGCGACGGCGAGTGTCGCGTTGTCAACAGTCAGAACGGTCCGATTCCAGACGCCATCTTCAACATCCTCGCCGACGACAGCGGCAATTTCTGGATGGGCAGCAATCGCGGCGTGATCCGTGTCGCGCGCAATGAACTGGACGCCGTGCTCGATGGCCGGAAGCCTGAATTCAAGGCACGCATATTCGGCAAGGGCGACGGAATGGTCACCAATCAATGCAATGGCGGATCGCAACCCTCATCCTGGCGCGGCGCCGACGGCCGTCTGTGGTTCGCGACGGCAAAAGGCGTGTCATTTGTCGACCCGGCGCGCCTCGATGATGGCGCGCGGCCGGAGCCGCCGATCGTGATCGAGGAATTACGCATCAATGGCACTTCCCGCAACCATCGTCTGCCGATCGAACTTGATCCCGGCCGCCACAAGATCGAATTCGACTATGCGGGCCTGTCGTTTACCGACCCCGGTGCGGTGCGCTATCGCTATCAACTCTCACCTTACGATGCGGGTTGGGTCGAGACGACGCAGATGCAGGCGGTGTACACGAACCTGCCGCCAGGCGCCTATCGATTCGCGGTGCAGACAGCACTCGGTGACACGCCCTTTGGCGATCAGGAAACCGTCGTCGCGATGCGCATTGCCCCACAACTCTGGCAAACCCGCTGGTTCCAAGCCCTCGCTTTCATGATTCTGGCCGCAGGCATTTACGGTTTGCTTGTCTGGCGCACAAGGTCATTGGTCGCGCGTGAGCGCCACCTGTCGCGGCTGGTGTCGGAACGCACGCGCGAACTGCAGGCGCGGCAGACGGAACTGCTGGCGGCAAACGACGAAAAGGCAGCGTTATTGCAGACGGTCAGCGCGCAGGCCGAAATCGCGGAGCGCCAGGCCCGCACAGACCCACTCAGCGGACTCGCCAATCGTCGTCATTTCGATTCGCGTTTCGCGCTGGCATTCGCACGCTGTCGCAGCGAAGGTCGTCCGGTCGCAGCAGCACAACTCGACATCGATCACTTCAAGCAGATCAACGACCGGTATTCGCACGCAGCTGGTGACGAGGTCATTCGCGCGCTCGCGGAAATACTCGGTCGGCATTTTCCGGGCGAACACGGGTTAGTTGCCCGTTATGGCGGCGAGGAATTCGTGATCGGCTTTCCCGACACATCGCTCGCCGAAGCTTTGGCGCGTTGCGAACGGGTGCGCGAAGCGGTTTCGATGTTGCGCTTCGACGACATTGCAGCGGACTTGCGCGTGACCGCCAGCATCGGCGTATCTGCGTCCGACACCGCAGCGACTTTCGAGAAGCTGCTCGCTTTCGCCGACACCCGGCTATATGACGCCAAACGCGGCGGACGAAATCGCGTCTGCTCTTGACCCCGCTCACGTCCGCCGCCACCGGACGGACGTGACATCAGACACGCCAATTCAATTGACGCGGCGTGCGACCGTCATCGTGTCGACCGGCTCGTTGTTTTCAAGCGTAAGGTCAGAAGCCTCGAACGCACCGTTGCCGGCATTGACGATGGCCGCGAGCGATGGGCCTTCCTGTTCGGACGACGCCGTGTTCTCCCGAACCTTGACTGCACGCAATTTCATCTCGCCGAGATTGAGCACGGCCGATGCCGCGATCAGCGTATCGAAGCGGCGACTGATCCAGTTCGATTCGATGCTGGACCGGGTCAGTTCGAGGGTTCCGAAATTCAATACCGTGCCCGCATCACGCTGCGTCGCAGCAAGTTGGTTGTAGCTGATTTCACTGTCGCGGACGCTCAAGTGGCCATAGTTTTCGATGATCGCCGGTGTGTCCTTGGCGACGTTGTCGATCACCCGCACATGACTCAGGAAAAGCTCTCCATGATTGACAATGGCGCCGCGAGAGCCTTCCGCCAAAGTCAATTCCGACAGCGACAGCTCGCCG
>JAYUXS010000436.1:0-3037 GCA_043752845.1 Lysobacterales bacterium
GCTCTCCAAACGTTTGCTCGTCATCCGCTCGCAAAACCATCGGCTGCCTTCGTCAATCTGGCGCTCGTGGCTGTACTGGTTTTCCTGCTGAGCCGCTTCCTGTGGCTGGCGCTCGACTGGAACGCACCGCTGCCAAGCGGTGGTAACGCGGAAATCACGGCACCGGCGAGCGCGCCGCCACCCTCACTTTCGCGCTGGCACCTGTTCGGCAATGCCGCACTGCCGCTCGATCCGCGCGCGCTCGCCAATGCACCGGAAACGTCCTTGCCGATCGACTTGCGCGGCGTACTCGCAGGCGTTGATCCAAAACTCGGCCGAGCCTTCATTGTCGATGCTGGCGGCGAACGCAGTTTTCGTGTCGGTGACGAAGTCGCTCCCGGGGTGCTGCTCGACGCGGTTTATCCGGATCGCATCGCGCTGTCGCGCGGCGGCGCGATCGAAGTTCTGAAATTGCGTGGCGGCGAGAATGCGCCGCCGCCGGCTGCAGTCACCAATACCGGACCAGCGATCTCGATGTCGCCCTTTGCCGGCAGTGCCGCGAAACCCGCTGCCGCCACCAACAACGCCCCGATCGATCTGACCAAGTTCGGGTCGGTGACGGCTCAGAACGTGCCGATGACCGGTGTCGATATGGAACAGGTCAAGCAGACCTTGGGCGTCGACCCGGTCACGCTTGCGAACCAGATCACGCCGATGCCGGTGATGGAAAACGGCAAGTTCGTTGGCGTGCGCCTGAATGGCGGTCAACACGCGGCGGTACTGACCAAACTCGGACTGCAGCCGGAAGACATCGTCACCGCAATCAATGGCGTGCCGGTCACCGATCCTTCGCGCATCGGCCCCGCCGTTGCCGCGCTGTCGCAGGCATCGCGCATCGAAGTAAGTGTGCGGCGCGACGGCAAGATGCAGAATCTCGTCGTGGACATTCCCCGTTGACCGCCGCACCTGGCCACCCCTGTTTCGGAGTACTCATGCGCACACCTTTCCTGGTCCTGTTGTTCGCGCTTGCCATCAATGCCCCACTCGCAGCGCAGGAAATGCAACCGGCATCGGCCTTGAACGGCAAGCACACGCTGAACCTGAAAGACGCCGACGTGCGCACCTTCATCAGTACGGTCAGCGAGATCACCGGCAAGAACTTCATCGTCGACCCACGCGTCGAAGGCAAGGTCAACATCGTCTCGACCAAACCCATGGATCGCGATGAGGTCTATCGCGTCTTCGAATCGGTGTTGCGCGTGCACGGCTTTGCCCTGGTGACCGCCGGCGACATGGTGAAAGTGGTGCCGGAAGCGATCGCCGTGCAGGACGGCGGCGCGAACCAGGGTCTGATCGGCCCGGACTCGCTGACGACACGCGTCATTCCGCTCAAGTACGTGTCGCCAGCCGCGCTGATGACGGTGCTGCGGCCCCTGATTCCACAAAGCGGCCAGATCGTCGCGAGCCCGTCCGGCAACGCCATCATCGTCACCGACCGCGCCGGCAATGTCGCGCGCTTGGAGTCCATCATCGCGCGCATCGACACCGTGACCGACAGCACGATCGAAGCGATTCCGCTGACCCACGCGAATGCCCAGGAAGTCGCTTCGACCCTGAACAAACTCGCCGACGCGACCAATGGCGTGAAGCCGCCGATGGTGGTGGCCGACGCGCGTACCAATTCGATCCTGTTGTCCGGCGAGAGCAGCGGCCGTTTGAAACTGCGCGCCATGATCACGCATCTGGATACCCCGCTTGATGCCGGCGAAGCGACCCAGGTCGTTTACTTGCGCTACGCCGATGCCGAGCAATTGGTGGCCATACTCGACAGCGTCGCAGCGACACTGACCGGTGGCACGACCGCGAAAGACACGGCGCGTTCGGCAACCATCCAATCCCACAAGGACACCAATGCATTGATCATCACTGCGGCGCCCGCGGTGTTCCGTGCGTTGCAGTCGGTGATCCGTGATCTCGACGTGCGTCGCGCGCAGGTGTTGATCGAAGCGATGATCGCTGAAGTCAGCGACGAGACCGCACGCGAAATCGGCATCCAGTGGCAGGCGACTGATGGATTGACGGGCGAGGGCCTGGTCGGCGGCACCAACTTTCCGAGCCAGGGCAATGGCGGCATCATTGGTGCGCTCAGCAACCCGTTGGGCGCGCTTGGCGCTGGGCTGAATCTCGGATACATCACCGGCACCACAACCATCACCGGCGCCAACGGCGCCGAGACAACGATCTACGAGATCGGCGCCCTGGCCAAACTGCTGCGCGGCGACAGCCGCACCAATATCCTCAGCGAGCCGAGCATCGTCACCCTCGACAACAAGGAAGCGACGATCAAGGTCGGACAGGAAGTGCCCTTCCTGACCGGCCAGTACACGAACACCGGCACCGGCGGTGGCGGTGCGAGTCAGCCGCAGAATCCTTTCCAGACCATCGAGCGCAAGGACGTGGGTCTCACCCTCAAGGTGACGCCGCATATCAATGAAGGCGATGAGGTCGCGCTCGACATCAGCCAGATCGTGTCCTCGCTGGCACCCTCAGTCGATGGCGCTTCCGACCTGATCACCAACAACCGCGAGATCAGCACCAGTGTGATGGTGAAGGACGGCGGCATGCTCGTGCTCGGCGGCCTCACCACCCACGAGATGACCGAGAGCATTTCCAAGGTGCCGGCGCTTGGCGACATTCCGCTGCTCGGCAACCTGTTCAAGTACCGCAAGGCGAACATGATCAAGCGCAACCTGATGATCTTCCTGCGCCCGCGCATCCTGCGCGATGCCAATCAGGAGTCGGTGCTGTCCCAGGAGAAATACAACTACCTGCGCGCCGAACAGATGCGCGTCAACGACCTGCCGGGCAACACCACGCCGGAACGCGATCAACCGCTGCTGCAAGCCAATCCGCTGGGTAACGGCGGCGACAGGCTGTAAATGGCATTCTTGAACGATGTACACACACGTGTTTACACCCTTGGTCGACGGGTCTAAAGTAGGGCGCAAGACTTTTTGCGACTGGAGCCAGCCATGTTGACTACCCGCGCGTTCAAGAA
>JAYUXS010000437.1:0-3029 GCA_043752845.1 Lysobacterales bacterium
CGCGCTCACCTTCTCGGACAACGAACATCGAGTTGGCGCTGACGATGGCGATCGCCAGCAGTGCGATGAGGATCAGGTGTTTCATTGGCGCGGCTCCCGGCTTGCTCGCAGCGGATCAAAGACTTCACGCGCAGGTGCCGCGCGATTCGCTGGCACCGGCGTACCGTCGTCGCGCACGACCGGCAAGGTCGGTACCACGACGTTCTGCATCAGCTTGTCGAGCGGCAGCACCATCACGTTGTTGTTGCCGCCGGCATCGACCATCACCTTCGGATTTTTCGACAACACTTCCTGCATGGTTTCGAGGAACAGGCGCTTGCGCGTCACTAGCGGCGCCTTCTGATACTGCTCGACCAGCAAATTGAATCGCGCGGCTTCGCCCGTCGCCTTCGCGATCGCGCTCTGACGTTCGCCTTCAGCGAGCGCCTTGTTGCGCTCCGCCATACCGCGCGCTTCCGGCACGATTTTCTGCGCGTAGGCTTCGGCTTCATTCTTGATGCGCTGATTGTCTTCGCGTGCCGAGATCGCATCGTCGAATGCTTCCTTCACTTCGGCCGGCGGCCGCAGGTTCTGGAAGTTCAATTCGGTGACAACGATGCCGGTCTCATAGCGATCCAGGGTCTTTTGCAATTCGTCCTTGGCGTCGTTGGACATTTCCGTTCGTTTCTCCGAGAACGCGTCGTCCAGCGTGGCGCCGCCGATCACCTGACGCACCGCGCTTTCCGCGGTTTGCCGCAAGGTATCTTCGGGGCTGCGTCCGCCGAACAGGAATAATCTCGGGTCGGTCGCGGTGTATTGCACGTTGAAATCGACCATCAGCAGCGCTTCGTCGCGCGTGAGCATGCGCACTTCCGCCGAGTCCGAGCGTACACGCGTGGTTTCGACAATATCCACGGTTTCGATCGGGCGCGGCCACTTGAAATTCAGTCCGGAGGGCATGACCCGGTCGAACTTGCCGAAGCGCAACACGACACCGCGTTCGCTTTCGTCAATGGCCTGCCAGGAATCAGTCGCGAACCAGATGCCGACTAGGCCGAACGCGATCAGCATTGCGCCCGGAAAACGCGATGCACCGCCGCCGGTCTTGCCCGCACCGCCGCCACCAAAGAAACGGGTGAAGCGCTCTTTCATCTGTTTCAGCGCTTCGTCGAGATCACGGCTTTCGCCGTCAGCCCAGGGATCTTTGCGCTTGTTGTTGCCAGGTTCGTTCCACGCCATGTCCTGCTCCGCGCCATACGCCACCGGCGCTGTTGTTGGGTTTCGCCATCATTGACGGCCGGCATTGTAGGGGATGCCATCGTCAAGGACAGAGGAAAAACGGGTGGTTCAAGTTGGTACTTCACGCCACCGCGTCGTCAGATTGTGGCGAGCGGTTCCAGCTTCAAGTGCTCGCGCAAAAGCGTGCCGTCGCCGTCGGGCAAACCGAACAGCGGTTCGATCGCCCCGCGCGGCGCGTCGATATCAAGCTGCCAGCCGGACTCGTCGTCCGATTCATGGCCAACGACCCCGGCCGCGAACAGTTTCGCCCGCAGCCGCGCCTGCGCGTGTGGCAACACGATCCGCTGCCGGACGCGACTGGCGATGAAACATGCAGCGATCGCTTCGCGCAGAAACTCCAGGCCAAGACCGCCCATCGCGCTGACAAACACGCGTTCGCGACCAGCTGCATCCATTTGTTCGCGCCGCGGCGCAAGCTCGGGCACGAGGTCGATCTTGTTGAATACAAGCAGCTGTGGCACATCACCCGCGCCGATCTCGTGCAGCACCGTATCGACCTGGGTGATGCGCTCGGCGCGCAGCGGATCGGCGGCATCGACGACATGCAGCAGCAGGTCGGCAGTGCGCACTTCCGACAGCGTCGAACGGAACGCCGCGACCAGATCATGTGGCAGATCGCGCACGAAACCGACGGTGTCGGCGATGATCGCCGGCCCGGATGCAAGACCTTCGAGCTTGCGCAGGGTCGGGTCGAGCGTCGCGAAGAGTTGATCGGCCGCGAACACGGCGCTGCCGGTCAAGGCATTGAACAGCGTCGACTTGCCCGCGTTGGTATACCCGACCAGCGTGATGACCGGCAGTTCGCCGCGTTCGCGTTTGCGCCGCGACTGCTTGCGCTGCACTTCAACTTTTTCGAGCCGTGATTCCAGCGCCTTGACGCGATTGGCAATCATGCGCCGATCGAGTTCCAGCTGAGTTTCACCCGGTCCGCGCAAACCGATCGAGCCGCCACGCTGGCGTTCAAGATGCGTCCAGCCGCGCACCAGGCGCGTCGACAGATGCTTGAGCTGCGCGAGCTCGACCTGCAATTTACCCTCGTGGGTACGCGCGCGACGCGCGAAGATATCGAGGATCAAACCGGTGCGATCAACCACGCGTGCGCTCAGCGCCTTCTCGAGATTGCGCTCCTGCACCGGCGAAAGCGGGCAGTTCACCAGGATCAGATCGGCTTGATGCGCTTCCTTCAAAACGCGCAGTTCCTCGACTTTGCCCGAACCGAGATAAAAACGCGGGTTCGGCGACTCAATACGTGCCGCGAGCGTCTCGACGACTTCGGCGCCGGCGGAACGCGCCAGTTCGGTGAATTCCGCCAACGCATCGGGATCGACTTTCCCGACGGCATGCGGCTGAACGAGCACTGCCCGCTCACCGCCCTTGCTACGACCAAAGAAGTCCAATGTCGTTCAGTCTTTGCGCGTCGACAGCATCATGCTTCGACGGCAGGTTCGATGTGATCGTTCGCACCGCTGTGCGGACCGTCACCGACCTTGACGTTGCGCGCAGGCACCACGGTCGAGATCGCGTGTTTGTAGACCATCTGGCTGACCGTGTTGCGCAACAACACGACGAACTGGTCGAAGGACTCGACAGTGCCCTGCAGTTTGATGCCGTTGACGAGGTAGATCGACACCGGAATACGTTCGCGGCGCAGGGCATTCAAAAAGGGATCTTGCAAGGACTGGGCTTTGGACATGTTGTTCTCCCGAATACAACCAATTGAATACGACCAATGAACGCGCGGACGCCACGAT
>JAYUXS010000438.1:0-7101 GCA_043752845.1 Lysobacterales bacterium
CTCACGAATGGTCAGTGGTGGGGATGTCATGGCGGATCCGATTTGGCTGTCGAGAAGACGCCTATGAGTGTGGCCATTTCAGCGGTCCGCTACCACTCCGAATCAACAACGGCAACAGCGCCGCCAGCACGACATACCCCATGGCCCATTGCATGACGATGCTCTGGTCGACTGCAGCAAGTTGCCAAGGGAGATAAAGCGCGGCGTCGGGGCGGATGGAGTGGACCAGGCCGAAACCGGTGAGGGTGGCACCGCATAGCAGCGCGAAACTGGCGCGCCAGGGTTTGCTGTCGATCACCGCGACGAAGGTCGCGGCCCAGACCATCGAGGTGAGGATGAAGCCGTTGCCGAGGACAACGATCGTGAACACGTCGGACGGGCCGTGTGCGCCCGGTGCGTACAGCGCGGCGAATTGATCGGGTGGAATCAGCGATGGATCGCCGAGCTTGATCGCGACCAGGCGTGCGATGGCCGGGAAGAAACTGAAGGCGACGGCGGCCCAGTACTTCTTCGGTGTCGCTTCGAAGGCCTGCACGGTGATGTTCAGCGAAACGTAGACAAGGATCGGCGCGAGCACCGCGAGCGGCAGAAATTCGACCAGCGCCGCGAGCACCCCGAACATGCCGGCGATACCGATGAACAGGCCGGTCGCGAGTGTGTAACGATGACCGGCGCCCATCGCCTTGTAGGCGGGTTGGCCGATGTAAGGCGTGGTCTGCGCGACGCCGCCGCAGATGCCGGCAACGAGCGTCGAGAACGCTTCGACCAACAGTATGTCGCGGGTGCGATAGCGATCACCGGCGGCGTGCGCGCTCTCGGTGACATTGATGCCGCCGACGACCATCAGCAGGCCGAACGGAATCAGCAATGGCAGATAGCGCCAGGCATCGTCGAAGCCGGCGATGAAGCCGAGATTCGGCAGCGGAAACGCGACGCGCAGATTCAATGCCGGTGGTGCGTGATAGGCGTCGCCGATCAAACCCTGCATGCCGAGCACGTAGTACAACGTCGCGCCGATCAGTACCGCGAAAGGCACCGACGGCAGCTTCGGAAAACGCGAGCGTCCGAGCAGCAGCGCGAGCACCAGACCGAGTCCGACGAAGCCGACCACCGGCACGCGCAGAATTTCGACCAGCGGCAGAAAACCCATCAGTACCAGCGCGATCCCGGCGATCGATCCGAGCAGACCTGCGCGCGGCACATGTCGGCGCACGGCATCGCCGAAGAAAGCGAGCGCGAACTTCAACACGCCCATGATCACCAGGGCCGCCATGCCGAGCTGCCACGAACGAATCGCGGCGGCATTCGCATCGAGCCCATCGGCGCGAAATCCGAGAAAGCTCGGACCGAGCACGAGCAGGGCCATGCCGATCGAAGTCGGCGCATCGAGTCCGAGCGGCATCGCCGTCACATCTGCACGGTTCTCGCGTTTCGCAAGCGACATGGCCATGCGCGTGTACAACACATTGCCGACCAGCACGCCAAGCGCGGTGCCCGGAAACATCTTGGTGAACACGACTTCCGGTGGATACCCGAACGCGCCGACCAGTACCGTCGCGATGAACGCGAGGATCGACACGTTGTCGACGACGAGGCCGAAGAAGCCGTTGATGTCGCCACCGGGGCGGATGGCGGAAGCACTCGAATCAGGCATTGGCATGGTCAGTCCTTCATCCGAATCAGTAAGAACGGAGATTCCGATGTGGATCGTGACGCCGAAATGCTCGGCGCGTCCATCCGCAGAAACTTACGCCAGTCTGGCCAGCACTTCCTCGCCGATCGCCAGACTCGAGGTCAGTCCAGGTGATTCGATGCCGAACAGATTGACGAGATCCGGAATGCCGTGCACGTCGGCAGTCTGGATCACGAAGTCGCCGCTGGGCTGGCCCGGGCCGACGAGTTTCGGGCGAACACCGACGAAATCGGGTTCGAGTTGATCGGCGCGCAAGGCCGGCCACCAGCGTTGGATCGACGCCGCGAACTGCGCGTGATGGCTGTCGTCGAAGTGGTAGTTGGGGGCATCGATCCAGCGCACGTCGGGTCCGAAGTGGACGTGGCCGGCGCTGTCCATGCCGAGATGCACGCCGAGGCCAGCAGCTTGCGGCACCGGATAGATCAGACGCGAGAACGGCGACTTGCCGCGTAGCCGGTAGTAGTGGCCGGATGCGTAGTACTGGTTCGGAATATGCTGCGCGTCCAGTCCGATAATGGTGCGTGCGACTTCGGTCGATTGCAGTCCGGCAGCATTGATCACGCGCCGGCAACGCACGCGATCGCCGCCGCCGACTTCGATGCTGAAGGCGCCGTCCTCGCAGTGCACGGCGGCCACCGGTGTATCGCAGGCGACGCGACCACCGGCTTGTTCGATTTCCCCGATCAGGGCCATCACGTATTCGGGCACATCGACGATGCCGGACTCGGCGGATTCGATGGCGCCAGCGCAATGCAAGGCCGGCTCCAGGCGCTGCGCCTCGGCGGCATCGACCCAACGCAGTCCGCTGACACCATTCGCCTCGGCGCGCGGCAACAAGACGCGCAGCGCCTCGAGTTCCAGCCAATCGCTGGCAACGACCAGCTTGCCGGTGCGCCGATGCGTCACGCCGCGTTTGGCACAGAACGCGTACAGCAATTCACGGCCACGCACGCACAGCTTCGCCTTCAACGAACCCTGCGCGTAATACAGCCCGGCATGGATGACGCCGGAATTGCGGCTCGACACACCTTCACCGGCACGCGCTTGTGACTCGAGCACGAACACCTCGCGCCCCGACTGCGCGATCGCACGCGCGACCGCCAGGCCGACAACGCCGGCGCCGATCACGATGGTGTCGGTGTCGGTGTCGACGGGCGCAGGATTCGACGATATTCCGGACATCCTTGGAGTCTAGTGAGTTGCAGGCACCACGAGCTTGCGCTCGGCATCGCCCAGTGCGCCGGTCAGCAGGTTGGGCGGCAAGTGGCCGACATCGCCGGCGGCGATCAGCCGATAACTGCCGTCGGCTTCGACGCGGATCGTGGTCAGGCTGGTGTGGCCGACTGACAGCTCCAGCCAGGCCTTGGGATCGACGCGCAGCGCCTTGGTGATCAAATAGCGGATGACGTTGCCGTGGCAGACCAGCAGTTCGCGGCGCTCGTGCCCAGTGGCCGGCCGGAAGTGTTCGGCGAACAGCTTGTCGAGTTGTGCGGCGCAGGCTTTCTGTTCGTCGATCGGTATGCCGGCGACGGCTTCTTCGCGTCGCGTCGGTGGCATGCATTCGGCAAGTTCGGACACGTCGACGCGCTCGACCTTGGGCAAGTCGGCGGCGATCATGCGCGCCGTTTCCTGTGCACGCGTCAGCGGGCTGACCAGCATCTGATCGAACGGCTGCGGCAACCCCGCCAAACGCGCGCCAAGCAATTGCGCCTGCGCAATCCCGAGTGGCGACAAGCCCGGTCCGAGTTTGGGGTCGGCGTTCGCGTCCGCCTCGTAGTGGCCGTGTCGCGCCAACACCAGAATGCGGGCCGCAGGTGCTTCGGCGGCGATGGCGACATCCATCAGACCGATCTGCACCAGCAGCATCAGGCCGGAGAGTTTCAATACAGCGGCGATTTTCGGCATGACAGCGCTCGTGACGAATGACGGATGGGCGACGGCTCAGCTCACCCGGTCCACGGCGTAATGCGCGAGGTCGCGGAGCTGATCGGCGTGATGGTCGAAGATCGTGAGTGCGGTGATCGCGTCGCGGCGCAGTTGCTCGGCAAGTACGCGCGAGGCGTCGAGGCCGAGGATGGCGGGGTAGGTGGGTTTGTTTTGCGCGGCGTCGGAACCCTGCGGTTTGCCGATGACGTCGGTGTCGCCTTCGATGTCGAGGATGTCGTCGCGAATCTGGAAGGCGAGGCCGACGCTGTGGCCGTAGCGCAGCAGTGCATCGATGCGCGTCGCGTCGGATTCGCTCGCCACGAGCGCGCCGAGTTGCACCGAGGCGCGAATCAGCGCGCCGGTCTTGTGCGCGTGCATGCGTTCGAGTTCGGACTGCGTCAGGGTGTGGCCGACGGCATCGAGATCAAACGCTTGGCCGCCCGCCATGCCGTGCGAGCCGCAGGCCGCGGCGAGCACGCGCAGCATCTCGACATGGGTTGCCGGTGCCCGATCGGCACGCGCATCGAGCGCCAGCACTTCGAAGGCAAGCGCCTGCAACGCGTCGCCGGCAAGCACCGCGGTCGCTTCGCCGAAGGCGATATGGCAAGTCGGTTTGCCGCGCCGAAGATCATCGTTGTCCATCGCCGGCAGATCGTCGTGGATCAACGAATACGCGTGGATCATCTCTGTCGCGGCTGCCGCTGCATCGGCCTGTTCGAGCGAACCGTTGCATGCAAGAGACGCGGAATACACGAGCAATGGTCGCAGGCGTTTGCCGCCACCGAGCGTGCTATAGCGCATCGCGCGATGCAGGGATTCGGGTGCTTGCGTCGGCGCCGGCAAGGCGCGTTCTAGGACGGTTTCAGCGCGTGCAGCGAGTGCCAGCAACGCGGGTGTCAGCTCACGGCGTGTCGGGAACAAAGGCCGGTGCGCCGTCGAGGTCATTGGGATCGATGATCTGGCGCACGCGCAGTTCAGCGGTGTCGAGCGCGCTGCGGCAATTGCGATACAGGCCGACGCCGCGCTCGAAGGCTGCGAGCGATTCGTCCAGCGACATCTCGCCCTTCTCCATGCGCGTCACCAGCTGCTCGAGCTCATCGAGCGAGTGCTCAAACTCGGCGACGCGGGACGGCTCGGTTTCGTTGGGATTCTGCATGGTGCGCACCTTAGCCCGAGCTGCGGTCCGTTTCAACGAGTCAGACAACGCGCCAGACGAGTCCTGCGGACTGCAGTCGCGCCGCAAACCCGGCGTCGAGGAACAGGTCTCCGACCGCGAGCAAGGTTTGGTCTTGCCACAAGTACGGCAGGCGATCGCGCATCCATGGCGGCACGCCGTACTCCTGGAACAACAGACGCAGTGGCCGCCGCGACGCATTGGCATGCAGCTGGATCTTTTCACCGCCACGACGAGGCGCGATGTGCATTGGCCTGTCGAACAGTCCCGGCAATGCCGGCAGCGTGCGCCCGTCGCCTAGCGGCATCGCGTGCCCGGTGTCCCAGGATTGTTCGATGATCAAGCCGTCATTGTTCGCTGCCTGCGCGTACAGACCATCGCGATAGCGCCGCAACACGCCACCGGTCCAGCACACCTCCGGCTCGCGATCGGCGCGGGCATCACGCATCTGGCGCAACATTTCGATCAATGCCGGCGGAGGTGGATTCGGCAAACCCAATTCGCGCAGCCAGGTCTTGATCACTGCGATCGCAGTGCCATCCG
Source organism: Lysobacterales bacterium (assembly GCA_043752845.1). Taxonomy (GTDB): domain Bacteria; phylum Pseudomonadota; class Gammaproteobacteria; order Xanthomonadales; family Ahniellaceae; genus JADKHK01. The sequence continues at coordinate 5,337 of JAYUXS010000438.1, forward strand.
TTTCTTCGAGGACCCGCACATCGAGCACGGCGGGATCCAGGCGTTGATGCCGCGCCAGCAGGCGGCGCAGTTCGGGCAAGGCCAGATCCAGCAAGTCGGCGCTGCGCGCGGCCGACAGTGCCAGCGCCGGTGTCGCCTGCGGCCAGCGTTTTGTCAGACGCGGCAGGATGTCATGGCGCAGGAAGTTGCGGTCGTGGGCGATATCGGCATTGCTCGGGTCTTCGATCCATTCGAGATTTGCAGCGAGCGCTTCGGCACGAATCGCAGCCCGTGACACGGCAAGCCACGGTCGCGCCATCCAGCCTTTCGCAAAGCGACGCAGCGGACGCATGCCGGCGAGACCATCGAAACCCGGCGCGCGCAGTGCACGCAGCAGAAAGGTTTCCGCCTGGTCATCACGATGGTGGGCAACAAGCATGACCTCGTCTTCGCCAAGATGCGCGGCAAACGCGGTGTGGCGTGCGGCGCGCGCTGCGCCTTCGAGGCCGAGTTCGGCGATGCGATCGACCACCACGCGCTCGACTTGCAGTGGGGCGCCGACATCCGCACACCACTGCGCGCATCGTCGCGCCCAATCGCCCGAATCGGCATGCAGGCCATGATCGACATGGATAGTGCGCAACGTGAACCCGAGTTCGTCACGCAGCGAGGCCGCGACATGCAACAGCGTGCGCGAATCGCAGCCACCGCTTAGCGCGATGAGAAGGTTGCGCTGGGTGATTGATGCGATAAAAGCTGCGAGGGCGGTGCGCGGCGGGCTGGACATGGCGCGAGTTTGCCAGCAAGCGCAGACTTGCATCAGGGGACGAGTTGCCCTCGGCAACAGACGCGCCCGTAGGAGCGCCGCGCGCGGCGCTCTTACCGGCACAGAAGTAGATGTGTTGGGAGAATCAGGGTTTGGCGAAGCGATAGTGCCCGACCAGCCATTCCGTGCCGTCGCGATAGCCGAACAATTCCGCACAAGCCATCCAGAACATGCGCCAGCGCTGGTGCCACAGTTGCGCGCGATCTTCGCCATATGCGCCCGCAAGAATCGTGAGCACGTCACCGCGACGCGCGTCCTGATTCTGCAGCCAGTGATTCGCAGTTTTCTCGTAATGCGTCCCGTTGACGCGCCACTGCTCCTCGATTTTCAGATCACGCTGGAACCACAGCAGCGTGTCCGCGCTCGGCATCAGGCCACCGGTGAAGAAGTGTTTCGCCATCCAGTCGTTGTCACCATCGCGTTCGAACGGATAGCAGACCTCACGATGACAGAAGATGTGCACGAACAGCTTGCCGCCCGGGCGCAGCCAGTGGGCGACGCGAGCGAGCAGGGATTCGTAATTGCGCATGTGCTCGAACATCTCGATGGAGATGCAGCGGTCGAAGGAGGCGGCGTCGAGCTCCAGGCGATTCACGTCGCGGGTCAGGATGCGCACATTGGCGAGGCCGCGTTCGCGCGCACGCGCTTCGATGAATTCGCGTTGATAACCCGAATTGCTGACGCCGGTGATGCGTGAATTCGGGAGGCGTTCTGCAAGCGTGAGCGTCAGGGAACCCCAGCCACAGCCTAGTTCGAGTACGTCCTGGCCGTCCTGAAATTCGCCGCGTTCGAGATAGAGATCGAGCATCGCAACTTCAGCTTCGTCAAGCGTTTCGTCGCCGCGCGGGTAGTAGCAACTCGAATACTTCAGGCGCGTGCCGAGTGACGCGACGAAGAATGCCGGCGGTACTTCGTAGTGCTGCGTATTCGCAGCGACGGTTTCGATCGCGATCGGGCTCG
>JAYUXS010000439.1:0-3017 GCA_043752845.1 Lysobacterales bacterium
TCGGCAATTATTCGATCACTGCACGCTATCTCGGCGATATCGCTCACGTCGCCAGCACTTCACAGGTAATCGCAGTGACCGTGAATCTCGCAACCACCACCATCGCACTCAGCCTGAGCGCCGGCACCAATCCCAGCGTGTATGGCCAGAGCGTCAGCTTCCGGGCTGCGGTCGCCGTCACGGCACCCGGTGTTGGCCCAGCCACCGGCAATGTCGAGTTTCGTGACAACGGTGTCCTTGTAGCAACCCGCCCACTGATCGCTGGCGAAGCCACGTTCACGACGAACACCCTGGCGCACAACAGCGGCACAGCACATCCGATTACCGCGACGTATGTCGGCACGACCAATTACGCCACCAGCACCATCGGGACGCTCAATCATGTCGTCAATCGCGCGGCGCCGACCAATACGCTGACGAGTTCGTTGAATCCGTCTCTGACCGGGCAGCAGGTCACGATCACCGCGACCATCACCGGCGGTATTCCATCTTGCACTGTCGATTTCTTTGCCGATGATTTGGGCGATGTCGCCTTGCGCTTCTCGATCGGTTTCATCGGCGTCAGTGGCAATACTGCGACGATCCCCTGGACTCCGCCTGCGGCTGGCCAGTACGCGATTACCGCCGAATGCGGGTCGGATCCGAACCAATTCGCCGCCAACGGCAGTGGCTTGACCCAGGTCGTCAATCTGGGCGCAGATATCGCCGTGACCAAGTCCAACGGTGTGAATTCGCTCGAAGAAGGGACGCAGACGACCTACACCATCACCGTCACCAACAATGGCCCCGAGGACATCACCGGCCTGCGCGTGGTCGATGACGTCAACACGGTCACCTTCGACGACAGCGTGAACGAAACCTCTTGGACCTGTGCCGTGGCGGGTGCCAGTGCTTGCAGCGCATCCGCCGGAGTTGGCGACTTGGCACTCGCCGGCACGCCGCTGTTGCTCGATCTGACTGCTGGCGACGTCGCCACCATCACCCTCACCACCCGCGTCCGCGCCGGTCAGGAAAGCCCGGTCTCGAATACCGCAACGGTGGTCATTCCGCCGGGTTGGGGCGATGCGGTGCCGGCCAATAACACCGCCACCGACACCGATACTTCCGGACTGTTTGCGGACGGCTTCGAATAGCCGCGCGCTTTGGTTCCGTGCATTCAAGGGCCCGCATATCGGGCCCTTGTTGTTTGGACTCAACGCAGTTTCGTCAGACGCGCATCGATGCGCTTGCGCAGCTCGGCGATGGTGGCTTCCGGATGTGCGACGCGATCGGCGTGTTTGAGGCGGCGTTCGGCGAAGGCGCGCAATTTCGGGTGCTGCGTGTGTTGCAGCAGGTCCTGATACATGGCGACGATCTCGCGTTCCTGGCTGCTGTGGCGATAGATCTTTTCGAGGCGTCGCAGATCGATCGCGACTGCGAGCTGCGGATGGCGGCGCGCCGCGCGCTCGAGTCGGGCACCGGCGGGTACGGCGAACTGGCCGTCGCGCATGCCGGGCACCCGATGCGGATGGGCGGCAAGGGGGGTGCTGATGGACAGCGTCGCGCCGATGGCGATGGCCAGCAGCAGGAACTTGCTTGGGATGTTCATGGCGACGGTGACTCCGATTTTGCGCACCGGTTGTGCGTATGCTCAACAACGCGTCGCCGCAGTCGGCGTTGACGATGACTTGCGACACAGCGCAAATCGCGCGAGGCTAGGCGCATGAGCCAGCCCTACCGCCGTTTCGCCGATTTCTATCCGTACTACCTCGGCGAGCATCGTCATCCGGTATGTCGGCGCCTGCATTTTGTGGGCAGTGCGCTGATTCTGGTGCTGCTCGGGCTGGTGCTGGCGCGCGTAATTTCGCCGTGGGCGTTGTGTGCGGTGCCGCTGATCGGCTATGGCTTCGCGTGGGTCGGGCATTTCTTCTTCGAACACAATCGGCCGGCGACCTTTACCCATCCCTTCTACAGCTTCCTCGGTGACTGGGTGATGTTTCGCGACATGCTCCTCGGCCGCATTCCCTTCTGATCAGGATCGAACCCATGTCGTATGTCGTCATCGTTGCCGTCGTCGCCCTCATCCAGTTCATCGGTTTCGGATTTCTGGTCGGGCTCGCACGCGGCCGCTACGGCGTGCATGCACCGGCCACGTCCGGACACGACCTGTTCGATCGCTACTACCGCGTGCACTACAACACCATGGAGCAGTTGCTGGCGTTCCTGCCGGCCTTGTTCCTGTCCGCAGGTTTCGGTTTTGGCGACGACCGCATCAGTGCCGCCGTTGGCGTCGTGTATCTGATTGGTCGGCAGATGTACCTGTCGAGTTACGTGCGTGACCCGAAGGCACGCGGTGCCGGCTTCGGGCTGACTCTGGTGCCCACGGTGCTGTTGCTGATCAATGCCGCGGCCGGCGCGATATACGCCGAGCTTTGAGGCGCTGGCTTCGAGACTTCGGCTCAACCGGCCAGCCAGTGATCGATCAGATAACGCGAGATCGAGAAGCGCGGTGACAGTTTGATCACACCGCCTTGCAGTTCCTCGCGCGAGAACCAGCGCACGTCGGCCATCTCGGCGCCGATCTTGATCTCGCGCGAGGTCGCCTGCGCGGTGAAGCCGAGCATCAACGAGGCTGGAAATGGCCACGGTTGCGACGCCAGGTAGTGGCAGTCGCCGACACGCACGCCGGACTCTTCGAAGGTCTCACGACGCAGGGCGTCCTCCAGCGTTTCGCCGGGTTCGATGAATCCGGCCAGTGTCGAATAGCGACCTTCGGGCCACGACGGCTGACGCCCGAGCAGGGCGTGGTCACCGTCGTGCACGAGCATGATCACGCAGGGGTCGGTGCGCGGAAAAAACGCGGCGCCGCAGTCGCTGTTGCTGCATAGCGCGCGATGGCCGCCGGCGCTGAAGATCGTGTGCGCGCCACAAGCACCGCAGTGGCGCGAGCGCGACTGCCAATACGCGACCGAACTGGCGAATGCGGCGAGACCGGCTTCATGCGCCGGCAAGGTCAGCGCGGCGGCGCGCAACTCGCT
>JAYUXS010000440.1:0-3013 GCA_043752845.1 Lysobacterales bacterium
CGCCGGCGGATCACGGTCGTGGCAACCCGCGCGTGATGCCGCCGACCAGCGACCGCACACCGATGCCGGAGGAAATGGCGCCGCGCGGCGAGCGTCCGACCCGCATTGATCCGCGTCAGCAACAAGGCCGTGAGGCGCAAGCACAGGAACAGGAGCAGCGCGACACGGCGGAACGCGAGCGTGGCGCCCGCCAACGCGCGGCCGATCAGGGTGAGTCTGACGGGCGCATGCAGCAGCAGCGCCAACAGGCGTGGGAAATGGATCGCACGCGCGAGTCGCAGGAACGCGCCATCGGGCAACAGCGCGCCGAACAACAACAACAGCAACAGCAACAGCAACAGCAACAGCAACAGCAACAGCAACAGCAACAGCAAATGGAAGCACGTCAGCAACAATCACAGGAACAGGCGGATCAACGTGAAGCGGTACGCGAGCGTGGCGCCGCCGAGCAGGTCGAGCGTGTCGAGCGCGAACGTTGGGCGGAACCACCGCAAGCTGATCGCAACGAGCGCAAGGATCACGACAGCGATGACGACAACACCGCCGACGATGACGTTCAGTCCGAGGACGAACCGAGGCGCGGGCGAGGTCGACCGGATCGCGGCGAACAATGGCGCCGCTGACGTGCGCGGGCGCCGCCGACACAATGTTGTGTCGGCGGCATGCCGACCAGGCTTGGCGAGTTGTTAACATGCAGGGGTCATGACTCCTGCGTCGCATCGTCTGGTCGAAACCCTCAATCGCGGCTGCTACTGCGTCGGCACGGATCTCGACGCCTTGCGCAGTCGCATCGAGTCCGATTTGGCCCAGCGCGGACTGGCCGGTCGCATCGTCGACTCGCATCCGCATCTGTTTTCGGCGCTGCCGGTGTTCGTGTCACCCCAGCACACCGAGGCCATGGGCCGCATCATCGCTGCTGCCGAAACGGTCATCGCCATGCCCTGGTGGCGCGATGCCGTGCTTATCGACGCACCGCCCATTGCACAGCAGGCGCCGGCGGCACGCGGCGTGTTCATGGGCTATGACTTCCATCTCGGCAGCACCGGCCCGCAGCTGATCGAAATCAACACCAATGCCGGCGGCGCCTTCCTCAACGCCACCATCGGTCGCGCGCAACGCGCCTGCTGTGCCGAAGTCGAGCAAGCCGTGAGCATGCATGGCGACATTGCCGAACTCGAAGACACGCTGTTCGCGATGTTCCAGCAGGAATGGCGGCGGGCGCGCAGCGACCAACCATTGCGCCGCGTCGCCATCGTCGACAGCGCACCGCAAGCGCAATACCTGTACCCGGAATTCCTGCTCGCCCAACGTCTGTTCGAAGCACACGGCATCGAAGCCGTGATCGCCGATCCGGCAATGCTGAGCCTGCACAACGGCGAACTGATGGTCGCTGGCCAGCGCATCGATCTCGTCTACAACCGCCTCACCGATTTCTACTTCGACGCGCCCGAACACGCGCTGCTGAAGCGCGCCTATGCGCAAGATGTGGCGGTGATCACGCCGCATCCGCACGCGCATGCGCTGTATGCGCACAAGCACAATCTGGTGCTACTTACCGACGCCGACCTGCTGCGACGACATGGTGTTGACGAGCGCGTGATCGTGACGCTGATCGGCGGCATTCCACGCACCGTTCTCGTTCGCGACCAGGACACCGACACGCTTTGGCAGGCGCGCAAGGACTGGTTCTTCAAGCCGGCCAGCGGCTTCGGCAGCCGCGGCGTTTACCGCGGCGAAAAACTCACACGCAAGGTATTCGCCGAGATCCTCAAGGCGGACTACGTCGCGCAAGCGATGAGCCCGCCCAGCGTTCGCCATCTCGCGCAGGACCAGCCGCTCAAGGTCGACTTCCGCAACTACGTCTACGACGGCCAGATGCAACTCGTCGCGGCGCGACTTTACCAAGGCCAGACGACGAACTTCCGCACACCCGGCGGCGGCTTTGCACCGGTGTACCACCCGCCCAAGCGGCTGCCGCAGCGGGCGCTGGACTGCGGCGCATCAGCGCCAGGCAGTTGTTGACCGGGCATTCACTGGCATTGCCGGTTTCAGTCGAAGCCGACCTTGAACAGGGCCGAGTCTTCCTTGAAACACGCGCCGACCTCGCTGGTGTCGCCCGTGCTCAGGTTGGTCGCGATCACGCTCAACCAACCCGGCGCGCCACCGGCGAACTGCAGATCAAACGGCGCGTCGCCGTTGACGCCCGCGACGAACGCCAACGAGCCGACATGTGTGTGCAGATTGCCGCCCCCGGCGCCAGCTGCGCAGTCCGGCGCCCGGAAGAAGTCCATGCGATAGCTGCCACCCATCTCGCCATTGATCCGCGATTTGGACCGCCATCGACATCGCCAGCATCATTGACGAGCGGACCGAGCGCGCCGAGATCAATGCCCAGTCCGAGTCCGCCGAGTCCGTTGCCGAAAATCTGGTTGCCGCGCAAGGTGATGTCGTTGCCTGCGCTCGCCGTCAACCAGACGCCAGCGCCGACGCGCGAGTTGCGCGAATCCATTTCCAAGCTTTCATTGCACGCTCCCTAGATCTGCGAAATCCGCATCCCGGAAACAGAATGCCACGATCGCCGAAAGCGAACCGAGGTCGAGAAAAAAAACGTAGTGGATTGAAACGCGATCGACGACCAGGCGTCGAATTGACGCGACTCAGTCTTCGTAAAACTCGAAAGCTTCGAGCAACTGCTTGAGCGAGGGATCGTCGTTGACGCGCAAATCGTCGAGGCGCCAGCAGTGATCGCCGGCGTCTTGCACGAGGACGAGTGAGGTCGACTGCGACTGTGCGTCCTCGCCGTTTTCGGCAAATCCGAAGCGGTAGTCCATCCGCACCTCGGCACGACCGTCCACATTCGACAGTTCACGGTACTCGATGGGACCCAGGACATCGCCATCCTGGGCATTCACCCAAGGGTTCGCTTCGATGGCGCAGATGTCGCCCGGTGCCTGGCATTGCCAGTCGCGCTTCAGCAGTTTGAACAGAGCCGGTGAAATGAAGTCGGTCGAGG
>JAYUXS010000441.1:0-7075 GCA_043752845.1 Lysobacterales bacterium
ACGTCGCGCATTTGCAGCAGCGTCCACAGTGCCGAAGCGGTATAGGTGACGCGCAATCGCTGCTGGCGGCGGTCGAAGCGGGCACTGTAGAGCTTGAAGAAACCGTGATGCACCGGATCGATCTGGCGCAACAGGTACTCGCGCTGGTCACGGAGGGTCGCCAACACGCGCTCGCGGTCGACGGAGGCGAGCGCGGTGACATCGCCGACAACCTGCAAGGCCTTGCCCTCGAACTCGATCAGGGTGCCATTGATGCCGGGGCCCTTCACCGTGAGCAGCAATCGTCCGGGTTCACCGCCCATGGCCGGCAACGACGCCGCGAGACGCTGTCCAAGGCGGGCCGAGGCCTGTTGCAACGAACTGCCCGTCGCCGCCTCGAAGGCGCGCACTTCACCCGCGACATGGCGCTTGCCCGACAGCTGCCAAATTGCATTCCCCTTCGCCAGTTCCTCCGGTGCCGCATTCAATTCGGCCGGTCCAACAAGCATCGCGGCACGCACCTGGTCGAGCGCCTGTTGTCGCCATGCGCTCGGATCAGTGGCGTCCGCAAGCACGGCCCCGCTGAGGCCGGCCAGTGCCGCAACCATGCATCCCCACCACAAAACTTTCGCCATCGTCCGCTCCATGAATCCGTCGCGGATTCGGACACGTTGCAGCCGATGTTGCAAGGCTTTCGGTGCCCGTTGAACGTCGCTAGCGCAACTGCACAATCACGATATTCGCCGCAACTGGACGCGTGCCGCCGGCCAGCGGCGTGATCGTCAGGGCGTTGCTGTTGCCGGCGGGATTGCGCACGCTCAGGGTTGAATTCACCTGCGTGGTTTCAACGAGAAAGGTACCGGTGATCTGGCTGCTCCCGATGGCGCGACCGACGACCGTGTTCGCGAGATCGACGCCATTGAGCGTCAGCAGCAACTGCCCAGCCTCCATGACACTGACCTGAAACGTGACTTGGTAAGTGCCGATCTCGGTCAGCAGGAAGTTGCTGCCGAACAAGCGCAGGATGCCCGCAGTTGCCGGGCCGTTCTGCGGAAATTGCACGTCGGTACCCGGCGCGACCGGCGCTGCATTGTCGCCCGGCATCAGTGCGAAGAATTCGGCGAAATCGTGATTTCCAATCTGTGCCGCATCCAGTCCATCAAGCTTGTCGGCATTGATCGCATACGGGGTTGGCGTCACCGGCTGCCGCGGTGCGAGCAGCACGAAACTGCTGGACGGCGCCTGCACCTCGATCGCCAGCCAGACCGGACTGCCGAGAAACACCGAGGCACCAAAATCCAGCGTGGTGCTGAAGATGCCATCAACCACAGTGACGACGGGAATCGTCTGCGGCGCCGCCAACGCCATGCCGCTGGTCACAAGATTGAACGGCGTGATGCGCAAGGCATAACTGCCGTTCGCGAGCAAGCCGTTGTTGTAGAGCCGGCCCTGATAGGTGAAGGTGGTTGCGGTCTGGGCCAGCGATGCCAGCGAGATCAAGCACAGAACCAGGGCCAGCAGTATGCGTTGCACGATCATCGGGCGTTCCCAAATAAAAAGCATTATTCGAAACCGTCTCGGAAGATGACGGTGACGGCCACGGCATCGGTAGGCGTCCAGAATCCAGACTTGAGCGTCGACTGCGCGCTGTGCGAAGTCGCCACCATCGGTTGTCCGACACTCGCCGTCAGTTGAAACTGCGCGGATGTCGACGTGCCACCGCCGCCGGGCAGCAACGGATCAAGGCGAAAGCCGCCGCCGGTCAGGCTGCCATTCGGGACATTGCTGCCCTTCGGCAACAGCTGTGCATCGATCAGGAACGAGCCGCCTCGCGAGGTGCCGCCGCCGATCGGTTCGGCCAGCAGCGCGTCCGGGAGATCGACCAAGTGCCGTTTCGACATGTAGCGCAGCAACGTTTCACCGCCGTCGAGCACGATGCTGTCGAGGCTCGTGCCGTGGCGCAGTGCATCGAGTTGGGCTGCGTTCATGCGCGCCAACGCGTCGCGCCACGCCGGTGCGAGTTGCGCGCTGAGTTCGGCATGTTCGTGATGCAACACCTGCCAGGCGTTGCCGCGCTGCTCGGTCGCAAGCGCGGATGAACTGACAAGGAGCAACGCCGCGATCATCGACCTCGCAATGACAATACTCGCCCGGACTTGTCGATGGTTCTGCATGAGGGCGGCCTATGGCGCAGGGACGTAGGACAGTGTCGCGCTGAACGACAACTGGGCGATATCCGCCGCCGAAGGATCGGTGGATGGTGATGTCCTGACACGGATGCCGATGCGGTCACCCGCATTGACCGGGAACGGACCGTTAATGTTGGCCGTGGCCGTACGAAATGTTCCGGGCAAGACGGAGGTAAACGGGGCGCCAAAGCGGACCGACGCCGTGAGCGGCGTGGTCAGATAGGGCGACGCCGGATGATCGATGCCATCGTTCGGGAACGACGGCGCGCGCACGAGCGTGAAGTCGTACTGCAGCCCGAGCAGATTGATTGACATCACCGACGCGACCAACAAATCGACGCTGACCTGCAGGTTTTGGATGGTGCCGTCGAAGGGCACCGGGAAGGCAAAGCCCCCGGCCTCCGGCGGTATGGTGGATTCACCTGCTCCGTTGACGACGGCGACCGTGCGATTGCCGAATCCAAGCAGAATCGGTGCGGACGAGACAACGCCGGCGCCATTCATGACGCTGCCGCTGGAGAATGCAATCAGTCCGCCGCCCGACAGTTGCGCGGCATCGAATCCATCGAGCTTGTCGGCATTGATCGCATACGGCGTCGGCGTTACCGGCTGGCGCGGCGTGAGCAACACGAAGCTGCTGGATGGCGCCTGCACCTCGATCGCCAGCCAGACCGGACTGCCGAGAAACACCGAGTTGCCGAAATCAAGCGCGGTGCTGAAGATGCCATCGACGACATTGACCGTAAGGACCGTCAGCGGTGCCGCCAACTGGATGCCACTGGCGACCTGACTGAACGGCGTGATGCGCAGGCTGTAACTGCCGCTCGCGAGCATGCCGTTGTTGTACAGCCGGCCCTGATAGGTGAACGTGGTCGGTGTCTGCGCCGGTGCAGCTAGCGCAGTGATCGACAGCACCAGGAAGAGCAGAACGCGTTGCATGAGCACGGCGACAATCTCCGTTTCGCGATGGACGATGCGGTATCGGTCGACCGTGATGCTGTCGACGTGTATCGACTATGACAGAGAGATTGTGGCGAAAGGCCTCGAACAATCGAGGCCGTGACGTCAGTTGGCGAAGATCGCGATCAGGATGATGATGGGGATCGGAATGCCGAGAAAGAACAGCAGGATTGAGCGCATGACAGGGACTCCGGAAGTTGGGGACAGTGTGGTGGCAGTGACTACAGATCGCGCTGGCGACCGCCGTAGGTCGCCGCCAGACTGGCGACGAATGCACCAATCAGCAGTGAGATGAACAGCCAAAGCGCCGCGTACGCAGAAGCTTTCCGGGCTTTGTCGGCGACTTCCTTGGCGGTTTCCTCGGCAGCCTGAAGCCTGGTCTGCAGGCGCAGGAAGGTGTCGCTCACGCGCTTCTCCGCGTCCTGCCGCGACAAGCCGGTGCGCTGTGCGACCGTCTGTCCGACATGACGTACGTCTTCCGGAGGCAGGCTTTCATCGTACAGACCGAGCGCAAAAATCTGCGCAACTTCGGCGCTGGAAATAATATTCGGCGCTTCGTTCGTGACGGGTGGCGCCGAGGTGTCCATGACGGAGTCATCCAAGGCAGCGACAGTCGCCTCCTTCCTGAACAGGGAATCGACAAAATAGGTCATTGGATCGCCGTTTCGGCCCGGGCTCGCGCCTGCGTGCCCGGCCGCCGCCGTGGCAGCGGTCGTGGTCGCTGCGCCTACAACGGCACTGCCGGCCTGGATACCGCTACCCACAATGGATCCAATCACCGAGGTCAACAGCGCAGCTGTGGCGAGGGACGCGATGCACCACGCGAGGAATCCATGGGCGGTATCGCGAAAATGCACTTCGTCGGAATGCACGGCGATCCACCGCGTTCGCAGGCGCCCCGCAAGATATCCGCCCATGCCCGATGCCAACAATTGGGTGACGGTTACCCACAGAATGGTCGAGATGCCAATGGCCTTGGCACTGGCGCCGTCATGCGCCCACGGCGATACCGAAGACAGGCCCAGGCCTGTCCCCAGAATCAGCAGGATCAGCGACAGCGCCGCGGCAGCGGCAGCGCCAGCCAAGATCGCGCCCCAGGAGACCGCGCTCGCTGGGGAGCGCGCGTTCACGCCGTCGACGTCCAACGCGTGGTTGGAGAATTGTTCGCTGGAAACGGCCATCGCACCCTCTGTGTCCATCGGCCACCCGCAGGATGCGAGTGATCAGATCGATTCGTTGCCCGATAGTGCGATGGCCGACCATCGTCGTATGTACGCTGCAGAACGAAGTTCAAGCACTTTTCGCAGCACCAGACATCGCATTGATCCCTCAAGCCAACGTGCGCACCTTGCTTTCGCGCAACCATTGGCGGGTCTTGGCCGCCGATATGAAAGCCGTGGTGTCGCCAGACTCGATCACGCCGGCGTCGGCGGAAACACCGGCATTTGTCAGCAATACGCGACCGCCGCCGTCCACCACAATCGCCTTCAGATGCCCGAACGCGTCGCGCACAAAATCAATGGCGGCCGACTCGCCGGACAAGCGTCGCGCGGCCGCTTCCGACAGGACGACGGCGACCGCATCGAACAGCACCGAGGGCGTTCCGGCGAGTTGTCCGTCGACGTCGAGAATAGCGCCATCGGACAGTCGCACAGCGCCGATCTGCAGCGCGATGATCTTCACCGCGGCGCCGGCGGCCACGACGGCTTTTTTCAAGGCCTTGATCTGAGCGCCGTCGGAACCGTCCGCGACCAGAATGCCGATGGATCGTCCCTGCAAGGTGTTCTTCATTTTTCCGAGTATCTGCAGGGCCGGTGACGACGGCAGGTCGAGGACCGGCGCCGCCGCCGCTGGTGCAGGCGGCAATTTTTTCAGCCCAAGGCCATCGCTCACGCGTTGGGCAAGATTTCGGTCGATGTGAAGCAAGTGTCCGACCATCGCCTGGCGGATATGCAACTCGGAAACTTTCGACAGTTCGAAGACCAGCGCCGATGCGATATGCGCCTGCTCGTGGACGGTCTGGCTGCAATAGAACTGCCGGGCCTGACTGTAATGGTCGGCGAAACTTGCCGCACGAATGCGGCCCTTGTTGCCGTTGTCGACAACGGCGGCGCTACGAAATCCTTTGGCGCTCGACTCGCGCGGTGAGTCTGGCGCCAGCGAACTGGGTTCGTAGGCGACGCGGCCTTTTGGCTGTTGCATCTGCATGTGTGCGTCACGCTGCTGGTTGCCGAACGGACACTTGGCGGCGTTGATCGGCAACTGATGGAAATTGGGCGAACCCAGACGTGACAACTGCGTGTCGAGGTAGGAAAACAGTCGACCCTGCAACAACGGATCGTTGGAAAAGTCGATACCCGGCAGCAGATGCGACGGACAGAAGGCGACCTGTTCGGTCTCCGCGAAGAAGTTGTCCGGCCAGCGGTCCAGCACCATGCGTCCGATGACCTGCAATGGCACCAACTCCTCGGGGATCAATTTGGTGGCGTCGAGATGATCGAACGGAAACGTCGCCGCCTGTTCTTCGGTAAACAATTGCACCGCGAACTCCCATTCGGGGAAATCGCCGGCTTGAATCGCATCGAACAGATCGCGTCGATGGAAGTCGGGATCGGCGCCGGCGATCTTGACGGTCTCGTCCCAGACCGTCGACTGCAGGCCCAGCTTCGGTCGCCAATGGAATTTGACGAAGGTCGAATCGCCACTGGCGTTGAGCAGGCGGAAACTGTGAATGCCGAACCCTTCGATCATGCGCAGCGAGCGCGGCAGAGTGCGGTCGGACATGATCCACATCACCATATGCATGGCTTCGGGGGTCAGCGAGATGAAGTCCCAGAACGTGTCATGCGCGCTGGCCGACTGTGGAAAGCCGCGATCGGGTTCCATCTTCACCGCATGCACGAGGTCTGGAAACTTGATCGCATCCTGGATGAAGAACACAGGGATGTTGTTTCCCACCAGGTCCCAGTTGCCTTCGCTGGTGTAGAACTTCACGGCGAACCCGCGCACGTCGCGCGGCGTGTCTGCCGAACCCGAGCCACCTGCGACCGTTGATATGCGGGTGAACACCGGGGTCTTCACGCCGACGTCGGTCAGCACCTTGGCCGTGGTGTATTTTTCCAGCGACTCGGTCAGTTCGAAGTAGCCATGCGCCGCAGTGCCGCGCGCGTGAACCACGCGTTCGGGAATGCGCTCATGATCGAAATGGGTGATCTTCTCGCGCAGAATGAAATCTTCCAGCAAGGTCGGACCACGCGGACCGGATCGGAGCGAGTTCTGATTATCGGAAATCGGCAGTCCCTGATTGGTGGTCAGGGCCGGGTGTTCTTGATCGGCATCTTGATGCAATTCGCCGCCGACAGCGGTCTGGGTTGCGCGTTTGGGCGCGTCTTTCCTGGCGCGGATTGCGGACGGCACATTGGCTGGTGATTTGGTTTTTTTCATGATCGACTCCCGCGCTATGGCTTCGTCCGACGGCCGTCGGTGGGATCGAGGATGACCATGGGTCCGAGACGCAACCGTCCGTTGTCGCACATAGAGGGATGCCCGTTTTTGCAAGGCGCGGCCCACTTTCGAAACGACAACGGCACCAAAAGTGCCGTTGTCGTTTTTTCGCTTCACCTGCTCGCGCCCTCTGATGCCGTGGGATTTTCCAACACGGCAGACGCGTAATTCAGATCATGGCAGCGCGGTCTGCACGATCCCATGCAGCGCGTGTTGCCGGACGGGCCTGTGCCCAGTCGAGCTTCGACGTGCCGCGATAGCGCAGGTAGCGGGCCTGCAGATCGGCTTCGGATTGTTCAAACGACAGACCGTCTTGCTCGGTTCGTGCCTCGTATCCTGTGCGATACGCAGGTGCATAGTCGTCGTAAAGACGGCCTTTCTCGTAGTACGGCTCGGCGCTGAAGCGGCTGCGCCAGTAGATGTCTTCCTCGGTGGGATTGGCC
>JAYUXS010000442.1:0-3012 GCA_043752845.1 Lysobacterales bacterium
GTACATGAGCCGCATGTTCAATGTCGACGAACACGACATCGTCGGACGCACCGTCCGCGAAGTGCGCGGCGACGTGATCTACGCGACGCTGTTGCCGCATATCCAGACCGCATTGCTCGGGGAACCGGCCAACTTCGAAGGCGTGGCCGAATTCCACGGGCGTGCTTATCATTACCAGACCAGCTACGTCCCGAACCGCGACCACGATGGCGCCACCCACGGCTTTTTCGCGATGACCTTCGATATCACGCGGCTCAAGCTCGCCGAACAGCAACTCGAACGCGAGGCACGCTTCGACGCGCTCACCGGTGTCGCCAATCGCCGTCATTTCGAGGAACGTCTTGCGCTCGCGATCGCACGCGGACGCCGTCAACCGGTCGCACTTGCCGTGCTCTATCTCGACATCGACCATCTCAAGCAGATCAACGATCAACATGGGCACGCCGTAGGTGACATCGTGATCCGCGAGTTTGCAAGTCGACTGGTCGCGTCGGTGCGTGACGGCGATCTGGTCGCGCGCATTGGCGGCGACGAATTCGTCGTGCTGAGTGAACATGTCGAGGCCGCGCCCGCCATCGAAGCGGCCGAGCGCGCGGCCGCCGCAGTGATTGCCGCGATGGCCACCCCGGTGACCGCCGGCACCGTCGAATTGCACGTTGGCACCAGCATCGGTATTGCCGCGACGCATACGGTCAGCGAAGCCGATTCCCTGATCGAAGTGGCCGATCGCGCGCTGTACGCCGCGAAAGCGGCGGGACGCAACACCTGGCGACGGGGCGACATGGCAAGCGCGTGACGCGACATCTTGCGGTCGCTGACGAGCCCGTCGCCAGCGACCGTTTGCGCCTGAACCCGTCAAGCCCAGGTCAGCGTCGCCATGTAGCCGACGCCGGAGATCAATACCACCACACCACTACCGAGGAAGCCCCAGCGCACCTTGGTCTTGAACACCAGGGCGAGACCGCCGAAGAACAGCGAAATGGTCAGGATGACCGCCGCGAGCGCGAACTGGTCGCCAACTTCGTTCGCCGTGCGCGCCTTGGCAAAGCGCGCTTCGGCGGCTTCGAATTCGCCGCTGCTCGGGGTGAACAGGGCATCGACATAATCTTCGTCGAGGTCGATATTGAGTGCAGTCTCCAAGGCTTCCTTGGGCAGTTCCTGGGCTTCTTCGGTGGTCGCATCGACCTCGACTTCCGGCAACTTGAGCGCCGTGTAGGCGTGCTCCGTCATCTGCGAGGTATAAAGCCAGCTCGCCATCGACAACAGGCGCGTCGCGCGGGCTTCGTCGTCGATTTCCAGCGCTTCCCAGACCATTTCCTTGGCGCGTACATCGACTTGCGCGTCCTGGATGTAGGAAGTCAGTTCGTCGTTGTAGGTGGTGGCGGCCTTGGTCGTCATGGCCGCGGCTTCACCGTAGCCTTCGACACTGGCGCCGCCCCACAGGCCCGCCTGATATCCGGCAACCGCCGAGGCGATCGCGCCGAAACCCAACAACAATGCGGCAGCCAGTTCAAACGGGTCAAACGGTTTCGAGGGTTCGTTGTCGGTCACGGGTATTGCCTCCTGGAAGCGCTGGATGACCAGCACCGCTGTTGAAAAACGTCCCGTGAGGCGCGCGCGCGTCGCATCGAGACCGCGTATGCATCGACGATGCACGGGCCGAGCGTAGTGTTTCCAATGCCGTGGCGATAGCGCCGCGCAGACGCGCGACTGCAAACGTTCGCGACAAGTCAGTGCAGCGCCACCGGGTGGTGGCAGCGCTGCATCAACCGGGTCCGATCAACGCGCCCGCGTCGAATCCAGATAACGGAAGAATTCCGAATCGGCATCAAGCACGAGCGTGGTGTTCTCGCCCATGTGGCGATAGCTCTCGAGCGTGCTGAAGAAGGCGAAGAATTCCGGATCGGCGCCGTAGGTTTCGCCGTAGATTTTTGTGGCTTCACCATCGGCCTTGCCGCGCACTTCGGCGGCCTTGCGCTCGGCTTCGGAGCGGATGCGGCGCAGTTCGCGCTCCATCTCGCCGAGGATTTCCGAGCTCTTGCCTTGACCTTCCGAGCGGAAGCGCTCAGCAATGCTCTGGCGTTCCGAGATCATCCGCGTTTCCACCTGACGGCCGACGCTTTCGATGTAGTTGATGCGCTTCAGGCGCACATCGACGAGTTCGATGCCGAGCCCCGACATCAGCTTCGACGCGGCCTCAAACATCTCTTTTTCGAGCAGCGCGCGGCCCTTCTTCGGCTTGGTCAGGTCCACGTCGTCGCGGGTCACGCCCTCTTCATCGAGCGCAGCCGTATCAACGCTCCAGTCACGCGAACGGATGATCTCCTCGAGATTGGTCTCGGAAATGATGTCGCGCGCGACCGAGTCGATCAGGTCGTCAAGACGCGTACGCGCACCGGCTTCATCGCGCACCGACTGCAGGAACAGCAGTGGTTTGACGATACGCCAGCGCGCCGTGGTATCGACCAGCACGAATTCGCGGCCAAGTGTCGGGATCTGGGTGACGTCGCCGTCCCAGGCGATGATGCGCTTGTCGAAGCGGCGCACGTCCTGGATGAACGGCACCTTCCAGTGCAGGCCGGGCTTGTCGATCAGATCACCCACCGGTTCGCCGAACTGCACGATGATCGCCTGTTCGGCCTGATCGACAACATAGGTCGACTGCACCGCGGCGATGAACAGGATGAGGGCGCCAATGAGTGCGAAAATGGTCTTGTTCATTGCGGCGTCTCCGTAGCAGCAGCGGCAGCGGCGGCGCGTGGCCGGCGCATGTCGAAATACGGTAGCGGCGCGGTCTTGCCGTCCTTCACCACCATCACATTGCCGATCGTCGGCAACACCGTATTCATGGTTTCCAGATACATGCGCGTGCGCGTGACGGCCGGCGCGGACCGATATTCGGCGAGGATCGATCGGAAACGTGCGGTCTCGCCGAGCGCCTGATTGACGCGCTCGCTGGCATAGCCCTCGGCTTCGGCAATGACACGACTGGCTTCACCGCTGGCCTTCGGA
>JAYUXS010000443.1:0-3012 GCA_043752845.1 Lysobacterales bacterium
GCGACCTGGCAGCGCGTCGTCGACCATCGCACGACGCTGATCGCGAAGATGCCGAATGTGCAGGTGTTGCGTGGCCACGCGATCGGCGCCGAGGACGTGCTCGGCTTCGGCGCTTCCGCAGTGTTCATCGCGACCGGTTCACGCTGGCGTCGCGACGGCCTCGGGCGCACGCATCGGCAGCCCTTGATCACGGCACCGATGGCGCAGCTGTTCACGCCCGATGACGTCTATGCGCAAGCGCACATCGCGTCGCCGCTCGTCATCTACGACGACGATCACTACTACCTCGCCGGCGCGCTCGCCGAACAATTCGCGCGCCTCGGCCACGTTGTGCATTACGTCACGCCCTCGACCAAGGTTTCGGAATGGACCGAGCAGACGATGGAGCAGTCGCGCATCCAGAAACAGCTGATCGAACTCGGTGTACACATCCACCTCAATCGTTCGATTTCGTCCGTGGCGGAAACTCCGGGCGGGCTGCGACTCGAACTCGCCTGCACCTATTCCGACCGCCGCGAAACGCTCGAATGCGCAAGCCTGATCCCGGTCACCATGCGCGACCCGGTCGACGTCCTGCATCGCGAATTTCTCGAATGCGAACCGCTATGGCGCGACGCCGGCATCGAAGAAATCCATTGCCTCGGCGACGCGCTTGCGCCGGGCACGATCGCCGCGGCGGTTTATGCGGGGCACAAGGCGGCACGCGCGTTCGACGAAGTGATCGAAGATCGCGACGCGGTTTCGTTCAGAAGGGAATTCATTGCGATGTAGGAGCGGCCCCCGCCCCGACCGGTGACGCCGCAATGCCTCGCCGGTCGCGGCCGGGGCCGCTCCTACATCGGCTTCGATGTGTTCGGTGCAAGTTTGGGACTTACAAATCCCCCAACCCCTCCGCCTTGCCTTCCGGTCCGACTTCGAGCATGCGCAGGGTGTTGGTGGCGCCCTGGTTTTCCATGCTGTCGCCGCTGGTGATCATGACGCGGTCGCCTTCGTGCAGATGGCCGAGCGCGTGCAGGCGGCGGATCGCTTCGCGGGCGGCTTCGCGGGGTGGCAGGCCGCGGGTATCGAAGTCGACCGGGAACACGTCGCGCATCATCGCCATGCGTCGGCGTGCGCCGGCGTGGCGCGACAGCGCGAAGATCGGCACTTCCGAGCGGAAGCGCGACAGATAACGCGCAGTGCCGCCGGATTCGGTGAGCGCAATGATTGCGCGTACCTTGATGTGTTCGGCGAGGAACATCGCGGCCATCGCGATCGACTGGTCGACGCGGGCGAGATTGCGCGGCGCCGCTTCGAAATCGGCGTCCATTTCGAATTGACGTTCGGCACCGAGACAGATGCGCACCATCGCCTCGACCGCCTTGACCGGATAATTGCCGGCGGCGGTTTCCTGCGACAGCATCACCGCGTCGGAACCGTCGATCACCGCATTGGCAACGTCGAGCACTTCGGCGCGCGTCGGGATCGGCGACTCGACCATCGACTGCAGCATCTGCGTCGCGGTGATCACGACCTTGTTGCGCTCGAGCGTCTCGCGGATGATCTTCTTCTGCAGACCGGGCAATTCGGCGTCACCGATTTCGACACCGAGATCGCCGCGCGCGACCATGACCACGTCCGAGGCGTCGATGATTTCGCCGAGCAGCGGAATCGATTCAGCGCGTTCGATCTTGGCGACCAGGGCCGCTTCCCAGCCCGCAGCTTTCAACAGGTCGCGGGCTTCGTGCATGTCGGCAGCATTACGGCAGAACGAGACCGCGACGAAGTCCACTTTCAACTCGGCCGCGGTGATGATGTCGCGTTTGTCCTTTTCGGTGAGCGCGCCCAGCGACAGTCCACCACCGAGGCGATTCAAGCCCTTGCGGTCTGAAAGCTTGCCGTCGGTCAACACCGTGGTGCGGATCTCGACGCCAACGATTGCGTCGACGCGAACCGCCATCAAGCCATCGTCGAGCAGCAGCGTGTCACCGACGACGACGTCATGGATCAGACCAAGATAGCTCATGCCGACGCGGGTACGGTCACCCAGCGGCGCGTCGTCGCTGCAGACCAGCGTGAACGGATCGCCGGCGCGCAAAACGACCTTGCCTTCCTCGAACTTCTCGATGCGGATCTTCGGCCCCTGAAGATCGGCGAGCACACCGACTTCGCGACCAAGTTTGTGAGCGGCTTCGCGCACGACATCGATACGCGCGGCGTGTTGCTCTTTGCTGCCATGGGAAAAGTTCAGGCGCACGACGTTGACACCCGCAACGATCAACGCCTCGATGGCGCCCGGCGCATCCGAAGCCGGGCCGAGTGTGGCGATGATCTTGGTACGGCGTAGGGCGTTGCCTGGCGTGATGTGGGTCATGTGATCTGGTCTCGTTCGATTCGGCGGCGAATGTACAACCTACGTGCGATGCAGGAGCGACGCATTGATCAGGTTGCGTGGCGAATCCACCAACACGTCGGCGGCGGCCAATTCTTCGGGTGTACCGAATCCCCACAACACGCCGATCGAACGCATGTCGTGATGGCGCGCACCGTCGATGTCCATGTGGCGGTCGCCGATCATCACGCAGTCGTGTGCGTCGAGCGCCAGTCTTGCCAACGCCTCGCCGATCAGTTGGTGCTTGTGACTGATTCGGCCGTCGACCGTGGCGCCGACAACGGTGTCGAAGTGCTGCGAAAAAACGTAGCCGCCGACGATCTTGCGTGCATGCGGTTCGTTCTTTGCGGTCACCACACTGATGCGATGGCCACGCGCTGACAAGGCGACAATCGCTTCCACGATACCGTCGTAGAGCCGATGTTCGGCGTAGCCGATGTCTTCGAAGCGCTCTCGGTAGAAAGCAACCGCCGCCTCGACACGCACTGCATCGCGCAGCACCGGCATGAAGCTGTCGCGCAGCGGTGGGCCGATCCAACTGCGCAAGGCATCGCGTTCGGGTACCGGTTCGCCGAGCCGTTCGAAGGCATAGGCCACACAACGGCTGATGCCGTCGGCGGAATCGATCAGGGTGCCATCGA
>JAYUXS010000444.1:0-7066 GCA_043752845.1 Lysobacterales bacterium
CGAATCAACACCCAAAATCACGCCAAGTCATTGACTTCATTGGCCCCGATCACGCCGGGGAAGCGATTTTCCGGACGCGAACTGCGGAACTTGGGGGGCACTGATCGAGATTGCGGCGACGAGCGCCAACACCAAAAGATGGCGGGTGTGGGTCACGGTCGAGCTCCGAAGGTGGCATCGCTCGGATCGGCGATGGTTACCAAAACGCACCCTGCGCGAAAAAGCGAACACTCGGGCCCGCTGCTGCTGCCGCGCCAAGTGCACGCGCACGGCTCTCGGGAAGCGGTCGTCCAAGGGCAAAAGCATCGCGGCTTCCGCCGCTCCTACATTCAATATTGAAGCTTCACGGAGAAAGATAGGAGCGGCGGAAGCCGCGATGCCCTCGCTTGGCCAAGGTGTTGCAGTCCAAGCTCAACACGCGCCGCAGTAACATCAAGCTTCCGCAAATAGCGGATCATGTTTGTCCACACCGCGTGATATCTGAACCCACCCTCCCGCATTTCGGTGATCGCGGCCTCCGGCGTCCAGTCCTCGACGAGAATGCGGTACGCGGCGATGACGGTTCCTGTCCTGTCGGCACCATGACGACAATGGAGCAGCACGGGCTGATTTTCGGGATCAAGAATTGCCCGCAAGGCGCGCATGACTTCAACGTGGTCGACGTCCCAGCTTTCGATCGGCGCATGAACGCGCTTCGCATCCGGCAACAAGGTCGGATCGTCGGCCGACCGGCGCAACGACACTACGGTCTTGATGCCGAGTTCATCCAGTGCCAGTTGCGCGCCAGCGAGTGGTTGTGCGCTGCGATACAGCGTGCGGCTGATTTCGTGCAGATTAGGCAGAGCGGGCTGCGTGATCGGATTGGCCCAGGTGTCCGGGCGTGCCTGGGCCGCCAGCGCGCTGGCCAGCGTCAGAAACGCCATTGTGATTCGCAATTTCATGCCGCACTCGCCGTTGCCGGGCGCGAGGCCAAACGCCCACGTAGTGAATTGCTCATCACGTCGGTGACCACGACATCGGCGAACTCGCCAATCAGTTCGGCGGGTGCGGCGAAATTGATGTAGCGCATGTTCTCGGTGCGGCCAGTCAATTCGTTCGCGTCGCGCTTGCTCACCTTTTCCACCAGCACGCGCTGTGTGCTGCCAAGCATCGCTTCGCTGATCCGCCGCGAATTCGCGGTGATGTGCGCCTGTAGCTTCTGCAGGCGCAGCAGCTTCTCGGATTCAGGCGTGTCATCGGCGAGATTCGCGGCCGGCGTGCCCGGTCGGCGCGAGTAGACGAAGCTGAAGCTCTGGTCGAAGCCTGCGTCGTCGCAGAGCTTCATCGTCGCCGCGAAATCACGTTCGGTTTCACCCGGGAAGCCGACGATGATGTCGGTGCTGATGCAGATGTCCGGACGCGCCGCGCGCAATTTCCGGATGCGGGCTTTGTATTCGAGCACGGTATGCCCGCGTTTCATCGCGGCAAGTATTCGGTCCGACCCGGACTGCACCGGCAAATGCAGGTAATTCGCCAGCTTCGGCACGTTCGCATAGGCGGCAATCAGACGATCGGTGAACTCCATCGGATGTGACGTGGTGAAGCGGATGCGGCCGATGCCAGCGAGCTCGGCGATCGCTTCGATGAGAAAGGCGAGATCGGCAAAGTCGCCGTCGGCCATCTCACCGCGATAGGCATTGACGTTTTGGCCAAGCAGATTCACTTCACGCACGCCAAGCTGTTCGAGCGAACGGACTTCCGTCATCACGTCCTCGAAGCGGCGCGAGACTTCCTCACCGCGGGTGTAAGGCACGACACAGAAGGCGCAGTATTTCGAGCAACCCTCCATGATCGACACGAAAGCACTCGGTCCGTCCTTGCGTGGCGGCGGCAGGTGATCAAATTTTTCAATCTCCGGGAACGAGATATCGACCTGCGGCTTCAGGGTCGCCCGTCTCGCTTCGATCATTTCCGGCAGCCGATGCAGGGTCTGCGGGCCGAAGACGAGATCGACATAGGGCGCACGCGCAATGATCGTCTCGCCTTCCTGCGAGGCGACGCAACCGCCGACGCCGATGATGTGACTCGTTCTTGCGTTTCAGCTGGCGCCAGCGCCCAAGCTGCGAAAACACCTTTTCCTGGGCTTTTTCGCGGATCGAGCAGGTGTTGATCAGGATCACATCGGCTTCGGCTTCGATCTCGGTCAGCGTCAAACCATGCGATGCGGCGAGCACGTCGGCCATCTTGGTCGAGTCATACTCGTTCATCTGACAGCCGTGGGTTTTGATGAACAACTTGCCGGACATGTCTTGCCTCACTCGGAAAAAAGCCGCGTAGTCTATGCGTTCAAACGCGGTGATTGTACGTCGTCAATGCTGGAGCACTGGCTTTTGTCGGGCAAATTGGGGAAACTTTGGGCGCGTTCGGGAGTCCGAACCTGACTTCTGGAGTGAATGGCGTGCGTTTGAACTGGTCGCTGGGCATGATGATGATGGTGGCCCTGGTTTCTGGCGTGAGCCGGGCCGCGGACGGTGTCCGTGTTTTCAAGGATGCCCGAGGCGTCATCAATATCGTCAGTACCAACAGCAAACTCCCCGGTACCGGCGAACGCTATTACAAGAAAATCGACGGTCGCGGCACCGTGCATTTCAGTTCCAAGCCGCCGACGTCGGGTGGCTATTCCGTGGTCTATGTCGACGCGTGTCCGGCCTGCAACGTGCATTCGACCGTGAACTGGAATTCCACCCGCTTGAACACGACCGCGTATTCGGCCGAAATCGCCGCCGCTGCCGCCGAGCAGGGCATCGATGCCGCTTTGGTGCGCGCCTTGATCCATGCCGAGTCCTCGTTCAATCCCAATGCGCTGTCGCACAAGGGCGCACAGGGACTGATGCAATTGATGCCGGCCACGGCCGGCATGTATGGCGTCAGCAATGCGTTTGATGCCGGCCAGAACATTCGCGCCGGCGTCGAGCATCTTGCTGGTCTGCTCAAGCGTCTCGATGGCGACGTGAAACTGGTCGCTGCCGCATACAACGCTGGCGAGGGCGCCGTCAAGAAATACGGTGGAATCCCGCCCTATGCCGAGACGCGCGTTTACGTCGACCGTGTCGAGATCCTGATGAAGCGATACCAGCAGGCTTTGCTGAGCGCTGGCGTGGCTTCCTCGTCCTGAGCGACGCGGCTATTTCAGCTCCGCACGCGCCTTGATCGCGCCGATCGTCTCCGGGTGTTTCGCACCGAATTTAGTGCTCAACAACGCGATGACCTCGTCCTGAACCGCCAAGGCTTCGTCCCCGCGCTGCTGTGCTGCCAATGCCGCAGCCTTGGCTTGCAGGGTCTGGCTGCGCTCACTGACCAAGCCCGGCGCGCGCGGCGCCAGTTCCGCCACCGCCGCTTCTGCTTCGCTCAACGCTTCCTTGCCTTGACCCTGGAGGGCTAGCGCGTGCGCGCGATTGGCACGCAACACCACGCAGTGTTGCTCGTTTGGCTGGTTGGCTTTGCAGTAGTCCCAGCCGCGACTCAATGTCGCCAGCGCAGCATCATGGTCGCCACGGCGGTGTTGCACGGTGCCGAGTCGGCGTAGCCCGATGATGACGCGCGGGCTGCCGAGGCGCTCGTACATCGCCACCCCATCGCGGATCAGCTTCTCGCCTTCCTCAGGCTTGCCGTCGCGGGCGCGGGTCCATCCCACATCGACCAAGCTCTGGGCGATCCAGGGATGGTCGGCGGGGAAGGTACTGCGCGCGATCGCGAGCGCGCGTTCGTAGGCGCGTACCTCCTCGTCGAACTTGCCCTGCGAGTAATACACCAGCGCAATATTGCTCAAGTTTGCCCACAGATGCGGCGAATCTGCGCCTTGCCGCTTTTCGACGATCGCCATGGCTTCGCGGAAACCGGCCTCGGCTTCGGTGTGGCGCTCCTCGTTCGTGTCGTGTGCCGCGACATTGGTGATGGCGACCGCGAGATCCATGTCATCTGCCGCGCGATGCAATCGCGCAACCGCGAGACTGCGTCGCGCCAACTGCGCCGATTCCACGATCCGCCCCTGTTGCTGGCGTACGGCCGACAGCCCGCTCAGCGCGTTTGCCAATGCCAGCGGCTCGCCGCCGTCGTCATTTTCCAGGATCGCGACCGCGCGTTCCATCTGCGGCGCGCCGTCCAGGGCGCGGCGGCGCATTGTGTTCACCACACTGAAATTGACCAGCGATTCGGCCAGCACCGGATGCTCGGGCCCGTATTCCTTCTCGGCCACGCTGATGGCTTTCTCGAACAGGGCGAGGGCTTCGTCGAAGCGGCCTTGATTGGCGCGAATTTCGCCGAAGTCGTCGAACACATCCGCCTGCAGCACCGGGTCGCCGGCGAGTTCGGTTTCGGCGCGTCGAAGAGTTGCGTCAAATGCCTCGTTCAAACTGACCGGGCCATCGGCGGCGCGGCGCATCGGATCAGCCTGGGTGAAGACCGAGACGAGAAATTCCTTCACCTTTTTGGTGCGGCCGGCCTGCGCCTTGGCTTGAGCAGCTTCGTGCTCGGCGCGTTGCGCTTCGGCATTCGCGCGTCCGGCCTCGGCATCGGCACGCGCCGCCTGTTTGCGCGCGATATCCGCCTGCGAAAGTGCAACGACCAGGCCGGCGATGATGCCGAGCAGACCAAGCGCCGCCGAGGTGACGCCGCCGCGATGTCGCTTCACGAACTTGCCGAGGCGATATCCGAGCGTGTCGACTTCGGCGCGTACCGGCAGTCCGTCCAGGTGGCGACGGATGTCGTCTGCGAGTTCTGCGGCGCCCTGATAACGCCGTTCGGGTTCTCGCTTGAGCGCGTGCAGGGTGATGGTGTCGAGATCTCCGTTCAGTCGTCGCGCCAGGCGTTGCCGCTGCAATTGTGTGGTGCTTTCCTTCGCATCGGCAGCCATGACGGCTGCGCTGGGAGCGAGCAGGGACTCGCGATCAATGTCGCGGGTGACGCTTTGCAGGTCCTTGCCGCGCCGCTGGTGCGGTAACAAGCCAGTCATCAACTCGTACAAGATCACGCCGAGTGCGTAGACATCGGTGGCGGTGCTGATCGGTTGGCCGAGGATCTGTTCCGGCGCGGCATAACCCGGGGTCAACACGCGCATGCCGGTGCCGGTCAGGTGTTCGTCGTCGACTTCGTCGAGCAGTTTGGCAATGCCGAAGTCGAGCAGCTTCGGCTGGTGGTCGGCGGTCAACAACACATTCGCCGGCTTCAGATCGCGATGCACGATCAGCCGTCGATGCGCATAGGCCACTGCGTCGCAGATCTGCGCGAACAGGCGCAGGCGCGCGTCGAGATCAAGCGCACGCGCGTTCGCGGCAACGATCAATTCCTGGCCGTCGACGAACTCCATCACCAGATAGGGCTGGCCATCGTCGCTCATGCCACCGTCGATCAGGCGTGCGATACCGGGGTGTTCAAGCTGCGCCAGAATGCGCCGCTCGCGTACGAAGCGACGCACCATGTCCTCGCTGTCGAGGCCACGTCGCAGCAGCTTGACCGCAACCTTCTGTTCGAATTCGCTGCCGTCGCGGCGCGCTTCGTAGACTTCGCCCATGCCGCCGCGACCGACACGACGCAGCAATGTGCAATCGCCGATGCGCTGGCCGCTGCGATCGCCGCTTTCCGCAGGCGTCGGCTCAGCGATCGCCTGGAACCGTTGTGTGAGCAAGTCGAGCGCGCCTTGCGAGCGCTGATCCTGCGCCAGCCAGCGCGTCAGTTCCGCCGCGACTTCGGGTTCCGCAACGGCGAGCGCCGCGAGCGCGGCAGTGCGCGCCGCGTCCGAAAGTTCTGTCATTTCATCGAACAGCGCCGAAACGCGTTTCAGTCGTTCGGCGTCATTGACCATCTTCGATCACCCCAGCAAGTTGTGCGTGCAGAAAGGCGCGGGCCTTGCGCCAGTCGCGCTTGAGCGTGCGTTCGGAAAGACCGAGATTTTCGCCGGCTTCTTCGAGACTCATGCCGGCGAAGAAGCGCAGCTCGACCAGACTCGACAGGCGTGCATCGAAGCTCGCGAGCAGATCCAGTGCCTGATCGAGCGCCAAAAGATCCGAGCCTGCAAGCGCGTCGTCCGGTGCTTCCTCGATGATGTCATCCAGATGCTCGACTGCGGCACCACCTCCGCGCTTGACGCGACCGCTGGCGCGCAAACGATCCACGGCAATCTGGCGCATGGCACGCGCCGCGGTCGCAAAAAAATGCGCGCGCCCTTCGCTGCCGAGCGACATGCCGCGGATCAGTCGCAGATAGCTCTCGTGCACCAGCGAAGTCGCGCCCACGTCGGCGCCTTCAAAACGTTGACGCTGGCGCCCGGCGATGGCGCGCAGCTCGGCGTAGACGAGCGTGAACAATCGATCTGCCGAATTCCGGTCGCCGGCTTGCGCGCGACCGATCAACTCGGTCATTCCCTCGTTCATGTATTTGCTCCGCACGCTGCAATCGCCAGCGTAATGATGGCGGAGTGGCGAGAGCAAGTATGGTGACGGCGATCACTCTTGAGTGGTGGGTCACCGAGACAGCGGTCATTCGAAGCCGTCCTTGAAAAGTTGCGGACCCTGCACATAGGTGATGCAGGCCGACACTTCGCTGCTGTTGCCTTCTTCATCGGTCGCGATGGCGGTGATGGCGCGACCGAGCAGACTGATATTACCGAACAGGTCGGCCGAAAACCCGATGTTGCCGTTGGCTGCGGCGGTGGCATTCGCAATCACCACATGGGTTTCACCGGCATAGGTCGCAGACTCGCCATAACCATCAGCGTCGCAACCGCTGGTTGCAAAGAACTGGATGCGGTAGCTGCCGTTCGCGCTCGACAGGTTGCCGACAACGATGCCGGCATCGGCATTGCCGTTCGCGGCGGTCAAGGTCGGATAGTTCTGTTGATCGTTCGCGCCAGTGGCACCGACATCAAGATCGATCGGATTCACGCCGTTCGGCGACAGGTCGATGGCCTGCAGGGTGTTTCTGGAAATCTGGTTCGCATAAATATTGACGCGTCGTGCCGTGGAAAGAACGACCACGCCGTCGGTGCCGCTGTTCGCGACCTGATTGCGTTCGAAGTTGTGATTGTTGCCGC
>JAYUXS010000445.1:0-7064 GCA_043752845.1 Lysobacterales bacterium
GCGCGAATGTAGCGGCATTCGTCGCGCTTCCGACGAGCAACTGTGTGCCGTGTGCAGGCCTGCGTGTGTTGGCGAACCGACAGACCGCCACCGACCAGCTGACCCTCGTTGCAGCGAACCTTCTGCGCAGATCGAAGTTTCGTCCTGATCTTCCACGCTCGGAGGTTTTATGAAGAAGTCATTCGTCGGACTGCTTTTCCTGTTCGCAACCGCTCTTGCGCCGCCCGCCCAGGCCAGTCATCCCGAGAAGAGCCTGTACGAACGCCTCGGCGGCGTATTCGCCATCGCCGCCGTCATTGATCATTTCAGCGACGCCGTCGTGCAAAACCCGATCGTCGGCAAGACCTCGAAGAACCCGGCGTTGCGCCAATGGCACACGCAGAACCTCGGTCGTCTGCCGGGCCTGAAGTTCATGCGCACGCTATGGGTCTGTTCCGCGACCGGCGGCCCATGCAAATACACGGCGACCAAACCGGGCAAGACGAAGCTCGGCCTCGAAGAAGCTCACCGCAACCTCAAGATCTCGCCAGCAGAATTCGACGAAGTCGCCGCAGAACTCGGCCGCAGCCTCGACTTCGCCAAAGTCCCGACGAAAGAGAAAGTCGAAGTGCTCGCCGCCTTCGCCGCGCACAAGAACGAAGTCACGGCGGGCTACCAGGCGAAGTGATCAAAACCCAAACTCGTTGATGGGCGCTTCGCCGCTCACCTCGCGATGACTCAGGTTTCGCTGGCTTGCCCATGACACCCATCCCGATGCCAACCCCGATTCGAATGCCGAAGTCCTCACCCTCGCCCGATCCGCAGCCGAAGTCGCCTATCGCGAAGGCCGCAGCAACGCGCTCGATCCGAAGGAGATCGATGCGTGGTTGGCGACGCGACAGCTCTATTCGAAGACGCCGCGATAGCTCAGTCCAGTGATGGTGGTTCAAGGTGATGTCTTTCAAGCTGCCCTGAGCGAACGGAGCTCCCACGATGGCAAAAAGTACCCAGATCGTCCCGCATCGCACGTCGACCAATACATCGGCGTCGCTGGCATCGACCTTGCTCGACTTCGTCGGGCGCGTGCCGCGGTCGTCGTTGCACGAGAGCCGAACGCCGCAAGTGGCGGCGCGCAAAGTTGCAAATACAGCTGCGGCTCGGGCTGCGCTGGCGGCAGGCGCCCTGGCCTTGCCGCCTGGGCCTCTGGGTTGGTTGACGATTGCGCCGGAAATCATCGCGGTGTGGAGAATTCAGGCACAAATGGTCGCCGACATCGCGGCGCTGCACGGGAAGTCGGCAAGCCTGACGCGCGAGCAGATGTTGTATTGCCTGTTCCGGCATACCGCCGCCCAAGCAGTGCGCGATCTGGTCGTGCGCGTGGGTGAGCGCGTGCTCGTCAAGCAGACGTCGCTCGTCGTTCTGCAGCGCATCGCCGAACGCATCGGCGTCAAGGTCACGCAGGGAGCGCTCGGCAAGGGTGTGTCACGATGGGTGCCGATTATTGGCGCACTTGGTGTTGGCGGCTACGCGTTCTACGACACTGCACAGATTGCGAATAGCGCGCGCGATCTGTTCAGTCGCGACATCGATATCGAGCCGCTGGCGATCGATCATGAAGACGACTAGCAACGCGTTGCACTGTGCAGGGTGCGCAGCGACCACGAGGCGAACATGGCCACCAAAAAACTCAAGCACGAAGCGGAACTGTTCAAGGCCGCGCTGATCGCCGGCGTGAAATATGCGGAAGGACGCAAGGCGGTGGAGTTCGAGGCGACCGATTCGGCGAGCCAGAAGCTGCTGTATGTCTACCGATTGCTGGTGCACGACAGGGTGATCCAACCCTTGCCCGAAGATCAGGTCGCCGAGAAAGCGATGCGTCACAAGCTCGCGCTTTGGCACGCACGCAGCTTGCCGAAAGGCCATCCTTTGCTGGATTGATTTTTTCGATCCGTGCAAGACGTTTGCTGCAGCGCCAGCCTTGCGCATACCCCGGTAACGCTCAACTCGCGTCGAAATCACCGAGTGCCATCAGCAATCGCCGCGCCTTCTTGTTCGGCTTGGATTGTGGCGCCTGATAGCCGGCGTGTTCGTCGCGACGGCGCACCGCATCGGCTTCGCGCCGCGCGCGGCTTTCCGGCGATTCCGCATACAGCGTCTGCGCCACAACGGCCGGGCCGCGCACTTCCGACAACACGAGCAGGGTGATCTCGAGCCGCTCTTCACCGCGCTGAACCAGCAGCCGGTCGCCGACATGCATCGCCTTCGCCGGCTTGTTCGTGCCGTGCCCGTTGACCTCGACCTTGCCACCCTCGATCGCCTGCTTGGCCAGACTGCGCGTTTTGAAAAAACGCGCCGCCCACAGCCAAAGATCGAGGCGGACGCTGGGTGCGATGGAGGATGCAGGGTTCGTGGCAGTCATGGCGGCATTGTCGCTGATTCACGGCGATGGGGAGCTACAGCCATACTCCGGGAAAACGGAGCCGCGCATGACCCACCCGCACCGATGTGACTTGGTCCCCGAGGCTTGCGGGATATGACGCCAGATCCAGTCGATCCGCCGCCAATCCCCCGCAAACCGGCAGACGCGTCAGTAAATTTCCAGGGGCTACGCTCGCTGCCGCTCACGATTCGCTATCCGATTATCGCTGGCGCAGTCGCCGGCGTGCTGTTGCGCCTGATGTTTTCAGGGCCGGCCGGCTCCTCCTGGTCGGCGATGACTGGATGGTTCATCTTTCTGGCGCCAGTCGTCGTCGGCATGGTCACGGTCTATCTGGCCGAACGGCAATACCGGCGGAGTTGGCATTACTACTTCATGGCATCGCTCATCGCGACAATGTTGTTTGTCGCTGGCACTCTGTTGATCCTGGTCGAAGGTCTGATTTGCGCCGTCGTGATCGTGCCGATGTTCGCAATGCTCGGGGTCGTCGGCGGATTGATCATGGGCGCGATCTGCCGGTTCACGCGCTGGCCCAAGCACAGCTTGTACTGCTTTGCGGCGCTGCCGATGTTGCTGGCCCTGGTCGGATCGGCGTTCCCACCGAGCGACGGCATCGGCAAAATCGAACGCAGTGTCCTCATCCACGCACCCGTAGCGGTGGTGTGGCGCAATCTCAATGACATACGCGATATCGCACCCGCCGAGATGGAAGGCGCGCTGGCACGTCGCATCGGCGTACCGATGCCGATGTCCGGTACCACGCGACATTCACCCAACGGCTGGATACGCGAGTCGCGCTGGGGATCACAGGTGCATTTCGATGAGGTCATGCAGGCCTGGGAGCCCGAACGCTACATGCGATTCAACTACCGCTTCGCACCCGATTCGTTCCCGCGTGCAGCGCTGGATGATCACGTCGTCATTGGTGGGCATTACTTCGACCTGCTCGACACCGAGTTCCTGCTGGAACCCAAAGACGACGGTACACAGCTCACCACGCGCGTCCGCTATCGCATTTCCACGCACTTCAATTTCTATGCGGATTGGGCAGCGCAACTGCTGATCGGAAATCTCAATGAGTACGGCCTGCGCCTTTACGCCAACCGCAGCGAGCGCGAGTGGCGGATGCGTGCAACAACCGACCAGCAGCAAGCCGCCACGAGTCGACCTGGCACGGAGTCCCGAGATGTCCCATGACCGTTCCGACAATGCGAGCAACGATTCGGCGTCTGGCCCATACAAGGTCAATTCCCTGATCATTGATCCGGCGTCCGATCCGATGGCCGGTGCGGTCACCTGGGATCCTTTGCGTTCATGTTGGAACGCCAGCATGTTGCTCGGCTCGCTGATCGCTGCACCGATCTTTTTCAGCTGGAGTGCGGTCGCCGTATTCTTCGTGCTGCTGATGCTGACCATGTGCGCGGGCCATTCGGTCGGGTTTCATCGACGCTTGATCCATCGCACGTTCCAGTGTCCGAAATGGGTGGAACGAATCCTGGTCTGGTCAGGCACCCTGGTCGGGATGCAGGGTCCGTTCTGGGTCATCCAGTCGCATGACTTCCGAGACTGGGCACAGCGTCAACGCAACTGCCATCCCTATCTGCGCCATGGGCAGGGCATGCTCAAGGACGCGTTCTGGAATCTGCATTGCCGATTGACGCTGCAGCACCCACCGGGATTCGATCCCGGGCCGGGCATCGGCGACGACGCGTTCTACCGCTTCCTGCAACGTACGTGGATGCTGCAACAGTTGCCGATCGCGGTAATCCTGTATCTGCTCGGCGGCATCCCGTGGGTGGTTTGGGGCATCTGCGTTCGCGTCACTACAGGTGTTTCGATGCACTGGTTCGTCGGTTACATCTGCCACTCGCATGGCCCACAGAGTTGGCTGGTACATGACGGCGCGGTGCAGGCACACAACGTGCCGTGGGCAGCCATTCCATCGATGGGCGAGAGCTGGCACAACAACCACCACGCATTTCCCGCGTCGGCTTTGCATGGGCTGTATCCGGGACAAACCGACATCGGCTATCAGTTCGTGCGTGCTCTGCAGTGGTTCGGTCTCGCTTCGGAAATCCAGACCCCCGCCTGCCTGCCGCTGCGAACCGGCATCACCGCGCTCACCGCAGACGCAATGACGGTCCTGCGTTCATCAGCGTCCGATCATCGACCGTAGTCATAGCGATGGCGAACCAATTACATATCGCCATCATCGGCTATGGCATCGCTGGCATCGCGACCGCCATCCAGTTGCGTCGTTCGGGCCATCTCGTCGAACACTTCGAGCGCGCCGACTCAGTCCAGCCGACCGGTGGCGGTCTGCTGCTGCATCCGCCCACGCTCAAGCTGCTGCAAGAACTGGGGGTACTTGATCGAGTCCTGCAACGCGGCGCGCATGTCGCGCATATTCACGGCGAAACGCTGCATGGACGCCGTCTGATGTCATTGCGCTATGCCGACCATGCCGGACCCGGATTCGCGATCGGAACTCAGCGCCGGGCCCTGATCGACATCCTGGGCGACGCCGATCGCGGCCGCGAGCAATTGCGACTGGCGCATCGCATCGTCAGCGTCGATCCCGACCAGGGCTCGTTGCGCGATGGCAATCAGGTTGAACATGGCCCCTACGATCTCATCATTGCGGCCGACGGCGCGAACTCGTCGATCCGTCCGCTGTTTCCAACCCTGATCGGCCGCGATCGCGAGTATCCATGGGCGGCGCTCGTGTGTCTGGTTGCCGACCCCGATAGCCGTGTGTCAGACCACCTCATGCAGCACTTCGACACGACACGCCATGTCTCGTTTTGGCCGGTCGGTTCGAATGCACGGGACGCTCCCCGGCTCGTCAATACTTCGATCAAGACGACGTCCGTCGAGGCGACCCCTGGGCAAACTCTGGACCAATGGAAACCGCGCATGGCTGCACTCTGCCCATCGCTCGTGCCGATCCTGGATCGAGCCGCAGACGACACACCGATGTGGCCCTATCGCTATCGCGACGTCTCGCTGCACCGATGCATGATCGGCCGACTGGTGTTCATCGGCGATGCTGCGCATAGCATGAGCCCGCAACTCGGCCAAGGCGCACGCATGGCCCTTGAGGATGCACGCGCGTTGTCGACTTCGCTTGAACAGGCCAGCAGTCCGGCCACGGCCCTTGCGCTGTTCGATCAGCGACGGCGTGCCCACGTCGCGCGCTATCAGCGATTGAGTCGCTGGCTGACACCATTGTTCCAGTCCGAAAGCCAGGTGCTGTCGCGATTTCGCGATCAACTTTGCGCCACCGTCTCGGGTTTTCCCTGGCCCAATCGCAAGCTGCTTGCACTGTTGTGCGACGAGCGGTCGAGTCAGACAGGATAGCGACGGTGAATCGCTTCCATCGCTTGCTGCCAACGACCCATGCGCGCATGATCAGGCCGCAGTGTTCGCACGTCTTGTCGACCTGATCCACCGGAGTTCCGTATGCACGATATGCCCCAACCCAGCTGGTGGAATCGCAATTGGAAATGGTTCGTGCCGACCGGCTGCCTGTTCATCGTCGTCCTGACGATCGCATCGGTCGCAGCGCTGACGTCGTTTGTGTTCGGCATGATGAAGTCATCCGATGCCTACGGGCATGCGATGACGACGGCGCGCGCGAATCCGGCCGTGGTCGAAGCGCTCGGATCGCCGATCACCGAAGGCTTCTTCGTTTCCGGCGAAGTGAATGTCAACGGAGCCTCCGGCAAGGCCGATCTGGCGATTCCGGTCACGGGACCGAAGGCGAGCGGCACCATCTTTGTCGACGCCCGCAAGTCGGCCGGCGAATGGCAATACACCACCCTCGTCGTCGAGGTCGAGCCCGGCAAGGAGCGGATCGACTTGATCGATGGTCCGGAATAGCGCAGCACGCGCACGAGCCAGTAGATCAGGCACGCGATCACCAGCAATACCGGAATGGCCAGCAGGCCGGACTTGCGGATGGGTACCGGGAATTGTCGCGCCTGACCGAGAAAGAACGATGAGGTCGCGACGAACATCGCAAACGCCATTCGCCACAAATGTCGGGCGAGCCGGTGTTTGCCCTGGATGCCGCCGACGAGCAACAGGCGTGCATCGAGCAACCCCGCCAGCAGGCCGATGATGCCAAACATGAACAGCGGTTGCGGCGGCAGCAGGTCGGCACGACCATCGCTGTGGCCAAGTGCTTCGACACCAAGCCGCATCGCGAAGGGTGCTGCCCCTCAGCCGCAACTATCTGCACCTGTTCAAGCAGATGTAACGTCTGAAGCCGCAGCGCTGCAAAAAAAATGGACGCACGCGGTGCTTGGCCGGGTGCGTCCATATTTATCGCAGACGACGGTGATCAGTCGTGGTCGTGCAGGTCCTTGTACTGGGTCACGACATAGTCATGGCGCGTGTACGGCTGCTCGGTATCGAGTTCGATGGTCATGCCGCCCTTGGTCACGAAAGCACGCGATGCGACTGGCAGCACTGCACCTGATTCCCAGCGGCCGTCGGCGCGCCAGTAGTAGGTCTTTCGCTCCGGCGCGAAATAGATGTCGTGCTCGCCGTAATAGACGTACTGGTGCTTCGTGGTTGTGGTGGTCGTCGTCGACGAACCGTCTGGATTGTTGGCGACGACGCGTTCGGTGGTCGTGTCGCTGCG
>JAYUXS010000446.1:0-2995 GCA_043752845.1 Lysobacterales bacterium
CCGCTGCTGCTGGTGCCATTTGTCCTTGTCGGTCATGCCATGGACGCCGCGCAGATCGGCGCGCAGATGGAACGCGATTTCGAGGAGAAGGGCCTCGCCGCCGCGGCCACCGCGATGCTGCTGCAGGAAGCGTTTTCGGTGCAGGTCGAACATGCGCGCTATCTCACGCACCACGACTTGTGTGCGCTGACGGCCATGCAGTACGAACACGCCGGACTCGAACCGATCTGGCGCATCATCGAATGCGCATTGTTGGCGCCGCAGCAAAGCGAACAGGCCGAACTCGAAGACGGCGTGCGTCTTGAATACCGCGACCGGCAAGTGCTGATCGCCGGAGATGCGCAGACGCTGGCGTATCGTCAGGCTTGCGCGATCCTCGGGGCGCATGGATTGTCGGCGCAGCGCATATGACCGGTTCCCATTGAGATGGCCACTTTGTCCCGTACATCCAACGTTTCGTCCACGCGACGGAACATTCATGAGCACCTGCGGTCTGTGCCGCGCTCAATCAAGGCCAGGCCGTGATCCAAGTCAACGCCATCAGCAAGACCTATGACATGCACGGTGCCGAGGTGCGCGCGCTCGACGGCGTCACCTTGCATATCGATGCCGGCGAGTTCGTCGCCATTACCGGGCCTTCGGGTTCCGGCAAGTCGACCTTGTTGAACGTGCTCGGCTGCCTCGATCGACCGGACGCGGGTTCCTACCTGCTCGGCGGCGAGGAAGTGTCGCGGCTCGACGACGAAGCGATCAGCACGGTGCGCAACCGCAAAATTGGTTTTATTTTCCAGAGTTTCCACCTGTTGCCGCGATTGACCGTGCTCGAGAACGTGTTGTTGCCGCTGCGTTTCACGCGTGAGCCGAAGCCCGATGTCGCGGCGCGCGCGCGTGAACTGCTGGAGCGTGTCGGACTCGCCGACCGCATGGACCATCGACCGACGCAGTTGTCCGGCGGCCAGATGCAGCGTGCGGCGATCGCACGCTCGCTGATCCTGAGTCCGGCCTTGCTGCTCGCCGATGAGCCGACCGGCAACCTCGATTCGAAAAGTGCGGCCGATGTGCTCGGCCTGATCGGTGAACTGCATGCGCAAGGCCAGACCATTGCGCTCGTCACCCATGACAACGACATCGCCGCGCGCGTGCCGCGCCATGTGCGCCTGCGCGACGGCAAGGTGGAATCCGATGCGAAGCGTTGAGTCAAAATCTGTTCTGGCATTCGCCTTGTTGATGGCGTGTTGCATGTCGGTTTTCGCCGCAACACCCCGCGTCATCCTCAGCGGCGAAGTGCTGGCCCTGAACGCGCAGCCGGTGTATTGCCCACCGTCGAACATGTCGCCGGTGGTGCTGCGTTACTACCTCGCCGAGGGCGCGGCGGTGAAGAAGGGCGACGTCGTGGTGCGGATCGATGCCGGCCAGAGTGCAGCGCAAATCCAGACACTGACTGGACAGATCGATCAGACCGAAGCGCGCGCCGCGCAGGAAGTTGCGACCCTGCAGGTCGCAGCGATCGACGCCGAGCGCGCGCATGTCGATGCCGATGCCTTGAATCAAAAGGCCAAGGTGGACGCCGCGATTCCGAAGCAACATCTTTCCGCGCTCGATTACGACCGTTACCAGGGTGAGCTGATCCGCACTGGACGCGATCTCGAATTGCGCCGCAAGGAGCGTGAAGCAGCGGTCGCTGCGGTCGCGCGCCGTCATGAGGACGCGCGCCTCGAGATCGACAAGCTGCGTCAGGACCTGCTGTACCACCAGTCGCAAGTCGCCATGGCCGAGGTCAGGGCGGATGTCGACGGCGTCGTCGTGCATGGCTTCAATCCGTGGCGCGGCGACCGCTTCGACGAAGGCTCCTCGGCTTGGCCGGGCATGAAGGTCGGTGAGATCGTCGACCGTGGCCCGATGTCGATCCAGGCCTACGCCCTCGAGGCCGACCGCTCGGCCATCGCCGTTGGGCAGCGCGTGCGGTTGCGCTTCGACGCGCGCCCCGACCTCAAGCTCGAAGCGACCAGTGCCAGCATCGCTGGTGCGCCGGCGGCCAAGGCCGAAATGGGCGCGGGCCGTTATTTCACCGTCACCATTCCGCTTGAAAACTCGGCTGATCTCGGTCTGCTGCCGGCTTCCAGTGTGCGCGTCGAACCGATTGCGGCGACGACTGTGCTTGCGAATACCGGAGCCAAGCCACCCGGAGCCAAGCCATGAAGCGACTGCTGCTGCTCGCGGTGATCGCGGCAAGTCTGCCGCTGCACGCGGCTGAGCTCAGTTTTGACGGTGAGATCGCCGCACGTGAGAGTGCATCGATCTCGCCGCCAGCGATTGACGACTTGTGGCAGCTGACGTTGACCCAGCTCGCGCCCGATGGCGCGCCGGTGAAGCAGGGCCAGGTGGTGGCGGCGTTCGACAGCTCCGAAGTGATGCGTACGCTCACCGAGAAACAAAGCGCGCTCAAGGAAAAGGAAACGCAGCGCGAACGTCTGCGCCTGGAACTCGCCGAGCGCGTGCGCACCGAAGAACTGGCGACTGCGCAGGCCAGGTCGAATGCCGAAAAGGCGAAGCGCAAGGCCGATCAACCCGCGGACATCGTGCGCCGCGTCGATTATCAAAAGCTCGTCATCGAACGCGAACAGGCGACCAAGCAGCTTGATATCGCGACGCGTCGCGAAAAGGCCGCGGCCGAACAGCGCAAGCAGGAATGGCGCTTGGTCGAAGCCGAATTGAAGCAGTTGCGCGGAGAAGTCGAACGATCACAGAAGGCGATAGCTGAACTCAATGTGCAGGCGCCGCGTGACGGCATCATCCTGCACCAAAGTAATTGGCAGGGCGAAAAATTCGATGTCGGTTCACAGGTCTTCCGTGGCCAGTCGGTGGCGCAAATCCCTGATGTTTCGACCCTGATCGCGCGCGTCGCGATTCCGGAAACAGAGATCCGCCTGGTCAGCATCGGCATGGCGGCGCGTGTCGTCGTCGAAGGCGGTTCGGGACAAGCCATCGAGGGCGA
>JAYUXS010000447.1:0-2994 GCA_043752845.1 Lysobacterales bacterium
CGAGACATAGCCTTGCTGCGGCAACTTCGGTCCGACATAGGGTTCCCATTCGAGCGACGCGAGCCGTACCGGTTCGGCGCCGCTTGTTGGCAGCGCGGCCATGCCGAGCATGCCCATCAGCAAGACGGCAAAGAGGGACTGCAGCTTCATGGCTGATTCTTCCACGGCGGCGCCGCGGATGCGCCCGACCTTGTGCTGTCGGAACTTTAGCGGATTTGCGTGAGGGTGCAGCGCGTCGCGTGGCGGCGGCTGCAAATGAATGCCACCGGCGTCCGACGCGCCGCTCTGGAGCTTTCGCTCCATCGCCCAGCCCTCAGTCTTGCTTTACTTGCTGCGACATTGCGCGAGAATGCGGGGCTGATGAGTGTTTCAACTTCCAACGCCCAATCCACGCGCGACCTGATGCGTCCGTTGCGTTATGTCGTGCGCATGCCGCTGCTGCTCTGGCACCTGTTCATCGATCTGCCGATCACCCTGATCTGCCTGATGCCGCCGCTCGCGGCAGCGACCTTGGCCAGCGGCGAACGCCTTGATCACCGCATGATCCGCTGGTGGCAGGGCGGCTTGATGCGCATCTTCGGTTTCAAGCTGGTGCGCGTTGGCGCACCACGGCGCGAGGCGACCCTGTTCGTCGCCAACCATTGTTCCTGGCTCGACATCAGCCTGCTGCATTCGCAGCGCGCGGTGGGTTTCGTGGCCAAGGCGGAAATCGCGCGCTGGCCGGTGATCGGCTGGCTGGCGAGTCGCGGCGGCACCATCTATCACGAGCGCGGCAGCACAGATTCGCTGGCGCGCGTCTCGCAGACCATGATCGACCGCCTCAACGCCGGGCTCGGCGTCGGCGTGTTTCCCGAAGGCGGCACCGGCGAAGTCGACAAGGTGCGCACCTTCCACGCGCGCATTTTCCAGACTTGTTACGACGCGAATGTGCCCGCCCAGCCGGTCGCGCTGCGCTATGTGCGCGACGGCCTGGCCGCGAGAGCGGTCGCATTCCGCGGCAAGGAAGCATTCTTCCCGAACGTGCTGCGCCTGCTCGGCGAACCGGCGACCACAGCGGAAGTGCATTTCGGCGACGCGATCGCGCTCGACCCGGCCGGGCGCAAGCGCATGGCCGAGGCGGCGCGGCGCGCGATCATTCTCGCGCTCGGATTCGAGCCGCCACCCGCGCTGCGTGCTCGCAGTAGCGATGCCGCCGATGATCTGGATCCGATTGCACTGGCCGATCTTGAATCCGATGTCCCCGTCTGAATTTCAGCCCAAGGGCTGGTTGCGCAACCCGCATGTGCAGTCGTTGCTGGCGTCGAGCCCGGTGCGGCGTTGGAAATTCCGTGAGCGCCACCGTGACCTGGAAG
This sequence comes from Lysobacterales bacterium, assembly GCA_043752845.1. Taxonomy (GTDB): domain Bacteria; phylum Pseudomonadota; class Gammaproteobacteria; order Xanthomonadales; family Ahniellaceae; genus JADKHK01. The sequence goes on from JAYUXS010000447.1 coordinate 1,353, forward strand.
CGCGCTCCAGCGAATTGATTCTTGACTGCGGTGACGGCGTCCGTCTGCAGGGTTTTCACGCTGCGCAGCATTCGCGCCCGGCATCGCGCGGGCTGGTGGTTTTGCTGCACGGCTGGGAAGGATCGGCGCAGTCGAGCTATATGCTCAACGTCGGTGCGCGCCTGCTTTCCGAAGGCTTCGACGTGTTCCGTCTGAACCTGCGCGATCATGGCGACACGCATCATCTGAATGCGGAAGTGTTCCATTCCTGTCGCATCGATGAAGTGGTTGGCGCGGTCAAGGCGGTGTCCGAACAATTCGCGACGCGACCTCTGGCGATCGCCGGTTTTTCGCTCGGCGGCAACTTCGCGCTGCGCGTTGCGCTGCGTGCGCCCGGACGCGGTATCGAACTGGCCAAGGCAATCGCCGTTTGCCCGGCCATCCGCCCGACGCGCATTCTCGATGCGCTCGAACGGCGGCGTTTCTATCACGACTACTTCATGCGCAAATGGCGCAGCTCGTTGAAGATCAAGCAGCAGTTGTTCCCGGAGCGCTACGCGTTGACGGAAAAAGAATACAAACTCGACATGCGCGGCCTGACCCAGGCACTGATCCTGCGCGAAACCGACTACGCCACGACCGACGAATACTTTGACGGCTACGCCATCCACGAAGGCCGCCTCGCCGACCTGAGCGTACCGGCCGCGATCCTGATGGCGAAGGACGACCCGATCATCCCGGTCGCCGACTTCGAATCGCTGCAATTGCCGGCGCATGTGCGCCTCGATGTGACCGAACACGGCGGCCACTGCGGCTTCATCGCCAACTGGTCGCTGGAGAGCTGGGCCGAGGACTACCTGATCGCACGGCTGACCGATCTCGGCACCTGAGCCGCTCGGCTATGATCGGAGCGCATCTCCGCGGGAGCAATACGCGTGTCCAACGCTACCTCAGGTTCGAGCGTCGATGAACTCGTCGCACTGTTCTATGCGGACCTGAAGCAGATCGCGCGCAAGCAGCGGCGGCGAGAATCGGACACGACCAATACCACCCAGCTGGTGCACGAGTTGTACCTGCAGATCGCCGGTCGCGGCGAGTTGCGCTTCGACAAGCCGGTGCAGTTCTATGCCTATGCCGCGCAGGCGATGCGGCACCTGCTCGTGGACCATGCGCGTGCGCGCGGTCGCCTGAAGGCGGGTGGCGAACAGGAGCGGGTGACACTCGATGAGTCGATCCAGGACAATATCCATTTGCTCTCGGCCCAGGCGATTGAACTCGACTCGGCGCTGACGCGTCTGGAACAGATCGATGCGCGCGCCGCGAATCTCGTCGAACTGCACTTCTTCGGCGGCCAGTCCTTCGACCGCATCGCCGAACTGCTGGAGACCTCGCGGCGCACGGTGTTTCGCGACTGGGAATTCGCGCGCGCGTTCCTGCTGCGCGAACTGGGTAATGACACTTCCGGACACTGAATCGCGCTGGACAGGTCATGACGCTGCCGATTCCCAATTTGCCGACCTCCCCCAGCCTGCGCACCTGGTTTGAAGCCGCGCTGTTGCAACCGGCGACCGAGCGAACCCGCTGGCTTGAGGAAAACTGCCCGGACGAGGCACTGCGCGACGCGGTGCGTGAATTGCTGGCGGCCCACAGCAGCGACGACGAC
>JAYUXS010000448.1:0-2992 GCA_043752845.1 Lysobacterales bacterium
GGTGGCGTTCGACAGCAATGAGTCGTTCCGCCTCAGCTGCGAATATCTGCGTGTGCACTCACCGAGCGCAGAAGTGCAAGGTCATGGCCCGAGCCAGAAGATCCTGCAACTTGGCAAGCAGCACGTGAACATCAACGAGATCCGCCCAGTCGGCCAATACGGCGTCACCCTCGTCTTCGACGATGGCCACGACACCGGCATCTACAGCTGGGACACGCTGTATGACCTCGGACGCCACCACGACCAGTACTGGCCGGAATATCTGGCCGCCGTGGCGGCAACGGGTGGATCGCGGTAAGGCCCGATCATGATGGTCGCGGCCGTGGCCGCTCTTGCACCGTTTCCTTCGCGGGCTTTGGCGTAACCAGACCCAATCTCGTTTCCACCCAGCGCGTCGCTTCGACGGCACCGGTCTTGTCGGTGGACGAGAACAGCTGCACGCTCGCCGCAGCGCGAAAGTCGGCGAGGCCCTTGCGGACCGCATGCAAGGCATTCATCGCGGCACCACGACCGAGCTTGTCTGATTTGGTCAGCAGGATGTGCACCGGCAGTTCGCGCGAGCGCGCGAAGGTGAGCATGGTCTGGTCGAAATCGGTGAGCGGATGGCGCACGTCCATGGCCAAGAGCAGTCCCGACAGCGACACGCGCTCGCGAAAATACTGGTCCAGCGCGCGATGCCAGACTTCCTGGATGGCCCCCGGCACCTTCGCGTAACCGTATCCGGGCAAGTCGATGAGGCGACGCGTGTCGTCGATGCCGAACACGATCAGTTGCTGGGTGCGCCCCGGCGTTTTCGAGACGCGTGCCAGTGCCCCCTGGCCGGTCAGGGTATTCAGCGCGCTCGACTTGCCCGCATTGGAACGGCCGGCAAAGGCGATCTCGGCGCCGCGGTCTTCGGGCAGATGCTCGGGGGTGGGTGCCGACAGGACGAACTTCGTGGCGGCAAGCACTTTCGATGGTTTGAACTCCGGCTTGTGCGCCTGTTTGGCTTTGGTCGATTTGCTATGGGCATGGCTCATGTGTCCAGTGTGGTTGCCGCGCCGCGCTGCCGCAAGTCGGTCCTGATCACAGTCGGTCCTGATCACAGCCGGCTGGCGGTTCGTCCCGAAGATGGCACGACGCATGACCTCCAGCCCGCACGAACGACTTGGGCGCGCCTAGACTGCACCGGGGTTTGAGTGGAGTGGTGGCGGCAACAGCGCAATCGGGAGGTGCTGAAGGGCAAGGTCGGGCAATACGTTTTCATCTCGACGATCTCGGTCTATGCCGACAACAGCAAGCCGGGCATGGACGAGACCACGCCGCTCGCCGTCTACAAGGGCAAGAACTTGATGGCCGAAACGCGCGACACCCTGATGGCCGATATCTAAAACCTTTACGGCCCGCTCAAGGCGCTGAGCGAAGCCGAAGCCGAAAGACATTTCCCAGGCATGACCACGATCAGCCGCCGCGGCTACATCGTCGGCCCACGTGATCCGATGCAGGTGATCGACGACCGTGACCTCGCCGAATGGACCATCCGCATGGTCGAGACCCGGAGCTTCGGCATTTTCAACGCCACCGGGCCCAACTACGAACGCTCGCTCGATGCGACGCTTTACGGCCTGCAATCGGTGATCGGTGGCGGCGCGACGCTGACGCAAATCCCGGAGCAGTTCCTCGAAGAAGAGAAACACGCAGGATCTGCTCGCCTGGTGGGACGCCCTGCCCGCAGAACGTCGCAGCAAACCCAATGCCGGCATGACCCGCGAACGCGAAGCGGAGGTGCTGAAGGCATGGCGCGCGCACAAGGCCTGATCGTCTGATCGGCCCCGACGCGCGGGCGCGCGATCGGCGCAGCGCTCATTGCGTCTCGAATCCATTCGTGAACAAGCCGGTCTCAGTCGGCTCGGCCAGACGCGGGTTCACCTTGGTGCCGACGCTGCGTTCCGACTCTTCGCCGTTGGCGCTATAGCTGGCGACGAAGTAGGTGCGTGGCGAGCGGTAGCGCGCCGACAGGTCGAGAAAGCCGCGTACCGACGTGCTGCCGAGCGGATCGATCTTGCCGTCCACGTCCATCGCATAGACGCGGTAGCCGGCAATGCGCGCGTCCGTCGGCGCCGTCCACGATAGCTGCACCAGCGGCGAGCCGGCCCGGGTTTCGCTGCGTAGTTGGGTCGGCACCGGCATTGCACCGAAAGCGAGTTCGGCCTGGTCGTTCTCGCCGTCGAGGTCGCTGTTGTCGGCGTCCATCTGCAGGCGCGCAAACAGGGTGTGTGCCTGGTCCGAACGGAATGTGCCCGGTACGTTGAACGAGAAGCCATGTGTCAGCGACTGTCCAGCGGCGATTGCCGGCAGATCGAAGGCCATGCTGGACGCGACGAACTGCGATTGTGGACGGTCCCAGCGAAGGTACAGCGCGGTATCGCCGTCGGTCGCAGGATCGTATGCGGACCCGCGATTGGCGATGCGCACCGACACCGTCATCGCGGCGCCGCCGACCAGGACGGAAGTCGCGGTGCTGATGGACTCGATGACCAGGTCGGGCAGGTTCGGCAACGCCGTGAACTGCAGGCTGTCGTCGACCATGATCGCTTTCGCGAAGCCGGCCAATGTCGCCGGTGCCAGCTGTTTCATCGCCGCGCGCAGCTGCGGCGTGGCCACCGGCACAAACGTCATGCTGGCCGTCGCAATGTTATTCGCGACCGGGTCGATGGCCGCGACATGGCTGGCGTGCATGGCCCCGTCGGCGGTGATCGGCACGAAGCGCGACAGACCAGAAGTGAAGTTCGGGCGCACATGAATCAGGTCGCCGGAGCTCAGCACGGTACCGATCGGGTCGCCTGGCAGAGTGCTTGTGCCGTCAGCGGTGGCACCGAAGCGGAATGCACGCATGACCACCGACGCGTTGCCGGTGACGTCCCGCAGCAGTTTCGGGCGCATGCCATAGAAGGCGCGGCCATTGCGGTCACGTACACGGTCCCAGGTCACGCTGCAGGTTCCTTCGCTGCAG
>JAYUXS010000449.1:0-15134 GCA_043752845.1 Lysobacterales bacterium
TGCCGCGGTCCTCAACCTCAAGCCCACGCTCGCGCAACGCCTCGGTGATATGCGCCACACGCAACGCTTCCGGGCCCATCGACGCGCCACGGTGTCCGGCACCGATATCAGTCGGCGCACCAATCAAAGTCACGATGGGCATAATTGAACTCAAGCTGGGCCGGGGGCGCGCAGGATAGCGGAGGCGGAGTCCAGACAGATGCGTAGTGCTATCACAAGGCTTGGAATGCAATCATTGCGTGCAACGCGAAGGAACACAGCCAATGCCATCCGTCACCGTCCGCAACTTGCCCGAGGAAACACACCGCGCGCTGCGCGTGCGTGCGGCCTTGGCGGGCCGCAGCACCGAAGCCGAAATCCGCGTCATCCTCGAAAATGCGGCGCGACCGGAGGGTCGAGTCAAGTTGGGTTCGCTGCTGGCCGAGATTGGCCGTGAAGTGGGCGGCATTGACCTCGTGATCGAGCGCGACAAGACGCCCACCGAGCCGGTCATCTTCGAGTGATCCTTCTTGATACCAATGTCGTTTCCGAACCCTTGCGGGCATCCGCGGATGCTGGCGTGCTCGCGTGTATCGACGCGCAGATCATTGAAACGCTTTACTTGTCCACGATAACCTTGGCTGAATTGCGTTAAGGCGTTGCCGCGTTGCCGTCCGGCAAGCGCCGCGACACCCTGCACAACAGCCTGGAGCAGCGCGTATTGCCCTTGTTCAACGGCCGCATTCTGCCGTTTGACGACGCTGCGTCGGTCGCCTATGCCGCACTTCGTGCCCGAGCCAGAGCGCAAGGCAAAGCCATTGCCGCAACGGACGGCTATCTCGCCGCCACAGGCTGTTGTGCATGGCCTGATGGTGGCAACCCGCCACGAATCCCCGTTCGCGGCCGCCGGTTTGACCGTCATCAACCCATGGGCGGCGCCGCAATGACGAGACATCAAGAACAAACCGGGTACTGAAGGCGCGGTGCAGGCCAGATCAAATTCGCGCATGCGAAAACGCGTCACGCCGCCTCGATCGAATCGCAGAGATTCTGCACCGCCGCATCAATCGGTGCGATGCGAGCTGGGCTCATCGCGAGCGCATCGCAGACGTGCGGCTGCAGCAGGCGGTCGGCGCGGCGGGCGAGATCGCCGAGAGCGTCGAATCCGTAGGCACCGGCCGAGCCGGCAAGCTTGTGGGTGAGCAGGTACAGCGCGGCGGTGTGCGCGAATTCGTCGGGCTGGCTGCGCCAGGTGTCGAGCGCGGCCATCAGCTCGGCGCGCTTCTGCGCAAAGCTCGCGCGGAATCTTTCGTGCAATGCGGCGATCGGATCGGCGGGAACGGACATCGAACACCCCTGTCGTGACCGGTTTTGCAGAAGATATCCGATATGCCGGCGGAGGGAGTCGAACCCCCGACCTACCGCTTACAAGGCGGTTGCTCTACCAACTGAGCTACGCCGGCACCGTTTCGGGGGCGCGAGTCTAGCTCATCCGCTGCCAGAATTTGTCCGGTACCGGTCGCTAGCCGCCGCAGGCGACTTCGCGTGCCGTCAGTTCGCGATCGTCCGGCACGCGGTCGCGCCAGTTGAAGCGTTGCGCCGGCGTCAGCGCGTAGTCGAGCCAGTATTCCGGGGTGTCTTCGCTGCGTTCGTTCAGCTGCGGGTCGAGGCCGAGCGCCTTGACCTCGTCGCGCCGGCGCATCGCATTGGTGCCATCGCGGAACAATCCGAGCGAAATGGTGTTTTCCTGATCGCCGGCGGTGACGACGTAGTAGTCGCGCACACCTTTCGCCGACAACTGCCGCGCGGCAGTGAGCGCCTGGTCGCGCGACGCGAAGGCCGGCAGATAAACCCACCAGCCGCGCGAACGCAGGGCACGCACTTCGCGAAACTGGATGCGCTCGGTCAGCGGCGTCAGCACGGTCATCGCACGGCGCAGGTCCGACTGCGTGGGAAACGGACCGAGCGTGGTGCAGCGCAGATCCTTGTTCATCGCCGGCGAGTCCGGCGCGCGTGCCAATTCCGCGCTGTCGGCGAGCGGCCCTTCGCGTTCGCTGAGCAAGGTGAGTTGCGTGACACCGGGATCCGCGGGCGGCAACTGCGCCTGCACCAGCGGCGGTGCCAGCACCAGCCACGCCGCGAATCCGAGATTGGCGGCCAGCAGCAGCAGAAACAAAACGCGGGTGAACATCGATGGCACTCAGAATCAGACGGATGCGGTGGGCGATTCTGTCATAGACGTGCCTGTCACAGACGCGTCGCTCACACGCGCTCCGGTCAGTGCAGCATCGTCGAGATAAGCAACCAGACCTCGCATCACGATCAGCGCATCGCGGCGTGTCGGAATGGCCAGCTGGGTCGACAACATCGCGGCGTCGCCGCCATGCAGCACAACGCTCGCAGCGTGGCCGTCGCGCAATACCCAGCGCTGCGCCGAGCGCTCGACCGCACCGGCGAGCGCGCACCAGACACCGGATTCCAGCGCTGACGCCGTTTCGGCCGCGAAGTCGGTACTGAACGCGTCGGCGCTCCAGCGCACGCCAGGCGCGCGGGTCGTGATCGCGTCGCGCATCAGACTGACGCCGGGCATGATCAGCCCGCCATGGTGCAGTCCATTTGCGTCGATCGCGTCGACGGTCAAGGCGGTGCCGGCGCCGACGATCAACTGCGGCGCAGCGACGGCACTTGCCGCCAGCAAGGCGAGAAAACGATCGACGCCCAAGTGTTCGGGATGCGCGTAAGCAACCTGCAGCCGCCCGCATTGCGCCCGGCTATGCGCCACCCATGTCGCCACACCCGGAAATCGCGTGACCAGCAATTCACGCAAGGCATCGAGTCGATGACTGCGTGTCACATTGGCTATCCCGATGCGCTGCGGTGGCGCGATGCTCAACGCGTGCCACTGCGACAGGAAATCCGGCGCGTCCCAGGCGATGGCCGCAAGCGCATGCACGCCCATGTCATCGCCAAAGGCGATTTTCATGCGTGTGTTGCCGAGATCGAAGAGCAGGTTCATCAGTCGAGTTTAATGCTGATGTCGGCGGCGTCGACTGCATGGATGCCGCGGGCGTCGCGCACCCGCAAGCGACCCCGGTCGTCGATGCCCGAGGCGATGCCACGCCAGGTCCGCTGAGCCTCGATCACGCTGATCTCGCGATCACGCAAGGCGTCGAGTGCTGCGAAGCGCGGCGCGAATGGGGCCAAGCCGTGCACTTCGAAAGCCCGCAATGCGTCATGCAGGGCTTGCAGACAACATCCGACTGCAGCATTGCGCGACATCGGCTGCGGCCAGTGTTCTGCGAGCGCCGTGACCGGCTGGTCCAGAGTCCGTCGCACCGATTCCGGCAAGCTCAGATTCAATCCGAGACCGACGACGACGTGGCTCGGTCCGTGAAATTCGCCGCCGGCCTCAACCAGCATGCCGGCGACCTTCCGATCCTCGATCCACAGATCATTCGGCCATTTCACCTGCACCGGCACACCATGTGCGCGCCAGACCTCAGTGAGTGCCACGCCAACCGCGAGGCTCAATCCACCGAGATCGGTCAAGCCGCGTTCGAAGCGCCAGAACAGTGAGCCCAGAAATCCACTCGCAAACGGCGACGCCCAGCTGCGACCACGGCGACCGCGTCCGGCAGTCTGCGCTTCGGCGAGCAACACGGTGCCCGAACGTAAGGTCGCCGACTCGGCACGCAGGGCGCTATTGGTCGAGTCGATCACCGACACGATGCGCAATTCACCGAGCCCGGCATTCGCCGTATCGGTCATCGCAGAACGAATCAAGGCGGCGTCGAGACGCTCGATTGGCTGCGTCAGCGCGTAGCCGGTGCCGGCGCGGCCTTCGACCTCGAGCCCCAGTTCGCGCAATGTCTCGATCTTTTTCCACACCGCAGCACGCGACATGCCGAGTGCCTGCGCCAACGCCTCGCCATTGTGGGCACGGCCGTTTGCGAGCAGGCCGAGCAGTTGTTCCAGCGCCTGCACATTCATCGACGCAACAGACGCGCGAACAAGCGCGCTTTCTCGAATCGATTTTCCTCGCCCGCGAGCAACCGCTGGACGTTCGCGCGATGCGTGAACAGCAGGAACAAGGCGACGACGGCGGCGGCGATGATCCACTCCGTCGCAGGCGACCCTGAGCCCAACCCATACACCGCCGGCAACATCGTGAACCCGGCGAGGATCGATCCCAGGCCGACATAGCCCGTGGTCGTCAATACCAGCGCGAACACGCCGATCATCGGCAGCAGCAAGACCGGCCAGAGCACCAGCAGCATGCCGATGACCGTGGCCACGCCCTTGCCACCGCGAAAGCCGTGGAAGACCGGCCAGACATGACCAACGACCGCCGCGAAACCGCAGGCGAGCGCGACGCGCAGCGCCAATTCCGGTGCGGCGAAATGCGCGCCGAGCCAGGTCGCGAGAGCGCCCTTGCCGACATCGATGGCCATCACCGCGAGTGCGAACTTGAAGCCCTGTGTGCGCAGGGCATTGGTGCCACCGGCATTGCCGCTGCCGAGCGTACGGATGTCGACGCCACGGAACCGCCCGAGCAACAGACTGCCCGAGACCGATCCGATGCCATAGCCAAGCAAAACAAGTCCGACCATCGCCATCACAGCTGCGGCGGCTCGTAGTCCTGCACGCCGATCACCAGCGATCCCGGACCGGCATGCGCGCCAATGGCGACACCAACTTCCATGATCCAGGCGCGATCGATATTGCGCACCGACCGCAACAAGGTCGCATGCACGCGATCGGCGTCGTCGGGGCAATCGCAGTGGCCGATGATCAGGCGATAGTTGCGTGCAGGATCAAGCTTCCTCGCGATGTTGCGAGCAAACTTTTCGGGCAAGTCCTCGCGGCCCCAAACCGCACCGCACAGCGACAGGCGACCATCCGGCCGGTTCTTGACCATGGGCGAAAAGCGCAGCAACCGCGTCAATGGCAATGCGAGCTTGGGCGCTCGGCCGCCACGCACGCCGTAGCGAATGTCGCGGATCACCGCGTACAGATGACTACGCGGGCGCATTCGCGCCAGCCCATCGATAATGCGTGCCGATGACAGGCCGAGTTGCGCGGCTTCAGCGGCCCAGATTGCGAGCAGGCCCTGCCCAGCCGATCCGTTGCACGAGTCGAACACATCGACGCGTCCACCATCAGTCCGCGTCGCCGCACTCTCGGCCGACTGGATGGTGCCGGACAAGCCGCGCGCCAACGACACGTCGATCACGCGCTCGTGATGCGACAACAGGAATTCGAACAAGCGGCGGAAGTCTCCGGGCGGCGGCTGCGAGGTACGCGGCGGCACCGGGCTGGTACGGATTTCCTGATAGAACTCGCGTGGACTGATCGACACGCGATCGATGAAATCGCGGCCACCGATCGACAGGCGTACCGGTACCAGGTGGATATTCAACCGATCCATGGCTTCGGCCGGTATATCGGCACCGGAGTCGGCGACGATCGCGACCTGTTCGCGCCGCGCATGCGCCGACTTCGATTGCGCGCGCATGTCATCGGCCTTCTCGCGCGACACCGCGCCAAAGCGCGCGGCCACTTCGAACAAAGCAGTCGGCTCGTCAAGATGGGCGTGGATGCGCACTTTTTCGCGCGTACCGGCGATCACCAGACTGGAAATCGGCATCGACAGCAGGGCTGCCTTCAGTGCACCGCGATCGACGCCGTCGCCACTGACGACGCACTCGGTGCAGTAACGGTGCCCGTCCGTATATTCGACCCCGCTCGCGACATCGATGCCGGCCGACGCCAAGTCATCCATGGTCACGTTCGTGAGTGCCGTACGGCCCTGAACAATGTAGTCGTCAATACCCTCCAGCAGATCGACGAAACCCATGGCACCGGCATCGACTACACCGGCCGCGCGCAAGGCGGCGAGTTGGTCGGGCGTATGTTTCAGGGCTTCGCGCGCGACCAGCAGCGCTGCCTTGAAGCTGGTGCGGAAATCGCGGATGCCACTTTCGCTCTGTTCGCGCAAGGCCTGAGCGAATGCATGGATCACACTCAGGATGGTGCCCTCGCGCGGGTCCGCCATGGCTTCGCGGGCGAGCGTTGAGCCGCGTGATACCGCCCGCGCCAGACCTTCCGGCGTAAAGCGTTTGCTCGGCCCCATGGCTTCGGACACGCCCTGGAAAAACTGCGCCAGGATGGCCCCGGAATTGCCGCGGGCGCCGTCGATGGCTTCGGCTGCGGCGCGACGAAATACCTCGCCCGCGCTCGCCAGTTTCGGCGCGCGCACGCCTACCATGACGGCGGCAAGCGTGAACGCGAGATTGGTGCCGGTGTCGCCGTCTGGCACCGGAAAGACATTGATGCGGTTGATCTCATCGCGGCAGGCGATGACGCGCTGAATGCCGGCCGTGAGCGCCCGCCGCAGTCCGTAGCCGGAGAGGCGTTGCACGCTGATCTGTGCAGCCACGCTGCCTCCCGTTGATGAACGAGCGGCGAGTGTAAGCATCGCTGCGGATTCTCGCTTGCTGCGTCGCACCAACAACCGGTGCAACCTTTCCATGCCGTTTGGCATCCCTGTTGTTGTCGTTCAGCACTTGCACTTCGAAAAACCCAGGGTCACGATTCGGCTCAAGCTTCAGGCACCGTGCCGAACGTGACGAGGTTGCATTGGCAATGGAGACGTCCATGACGCGCACCACGATGTACATCGCAGTCCTGCTCGCCTCGGTTACGCTGACGACGCCAGTCGCTGCCAAGACTTCGATCTCAATCCTCGCGCAACCCGAACCGCCCTGCCCAGGCGCGCTGGCCGATAGTGGCGGCGGCGCAGCGGGTCTTGCCGTCACACCAGTGGTATTGCCGACGATTCCCGCCAAGCCCAACACGCGCGCCGCGCGCAGTCGCTGGAAGGCGTTGTTGCCGGGAAGTATCAAGTCGTCAGGCTAGTTTGTCCCTTCGACTGATTGCGTCTGCGCTTGCCTCCTGAGCGCAGCACGCGGTTTGCCTGCCCGGGACTTGCACGCGCCGCGTGTGCCCCCAAATCCCTGCACCTCACGCAGGGAAATCCACATCATGTCGAACTCCGAAACTTTCCATGCGACCACGATCGTATCGGTGCGGCGCGGGGGACGTGTCGTCATCGGCGGCGATGGTCAGGTCACGCTTGGCAACACCATCATGAAGTCGAACGCGCGCAAGGTGCGCCGGCTCGGTCGCGGCGACGTGCTCGCCGGATTCGCCGGCGCCACTGCCGACGCGTTTACGCTGTTCGAACTGTTCGAAGCGAAACTGGAAAAGCACGGTGGACAACTGGTGCGTGCCGCGGTCGAACTGGCTAAGGACTGGCGCACCGAGCGTCGCTACGGTCGCCTGGAAGCGTTGCTTGCGGTCGCCGACAAACATTCTTCGCTGATCATCAGCGGCAATGGCGATGTGATCGAACCAGAACACGGCCTGATCGCGATCGGCTCGGGTGGTCCGTTCGCGCAAGCCGCAGCACGTGCCCTGCTCGAACACACCGAACTCGACGCACGCAAGATCGCCGAAGCGGCGCTCAAGGTTGCGGGCGATATCTGCATTTACACGAACGGCAATACCTCGTTCGAGGAGCTTTGAGCCATGGACCATTACACCCCACAGCAGATCGTCGCGGAGCTGGACAAGCACATCGTCGGCCAGCATGCGGCCAAGCGCGCAGTCGCCATTGCGCTGCGCAACCGCTGGCGCCGCATGCAGTTGCCGGACGCGCTGCGCAATGAAGTGACGCCGAAGAACATCCTGATGATCGGCCCGACCGGCGTCGGCAAGACCGAGATCGCGCGTCGTCTGGCGTCGCTCGCCGAAGCGCCGTTCGTGAAAGTCGAGGCAACCAAATTCACTGAAGTCGGCTACGTCGGCAAGGACGTCGAAACCATCATCCGCGACCTGATCGACGGCGCGGTCAAAATGGTGCGCGAACGCGCCAAGCAGGCCGTGCGCGCTCAGGCCGAAGCCAATGCCGAAGAGCGCGTGCTCGATGCGTTGTTGCCGCGCGCTCAGGCGGTACGCGTCTGGGGTGAAGACCAGAAACCGTCCGATGAATCGAGCGTCACGCGCGAGAAATTCCGGCAGATGCTGCGCGAAGGCAAGCTCGACGAGCGCGAAATCGAACTCGATATCGCGGTCAATGTCGGCGTCGACATCATGGCGCCGCCGGGCATGGAAGAAATGGGCGCGCAGCTCAAGCAGATGTTCTCGCAACTGGGCGGGCAGAAGTCGCACAAGCGCAAGCTCGCGATCGCCAAGGCGCTGCCGCAACTGGTCGAGGAAGAGGCGGGCAAGCTGCTCAACGAAGACGAGATCCGCGCGCAGGCGCTGGAAGCCGCGGAACAGCGCGGCATCGTCTTCATCGACGAGATCGACAAGGTCTGTCAGCGCTCCGACTGGGGCGGTGCCGGCGTGTCTCGCGAAGGTGTACAGCGCGACCTGCTGCCGCTGGTCGAAGGCTCGACGGTGAGCACCAAACACGGCCCGGTGAATACCGACCACATCCTGTTCATCGCCAGCGGTGCTTTCCACGCCGTCAAGCCTTCGGATCTGATTCCCGAACTGCAGGGTCGCTTCCCGATCCGCGTCGAATTGAATGCGCTTTCGGTCGATGATTTCGAGCGCATCCTGGCCGAGCCACAGGCGGCCCTGACCAAGCAATACGCGGCGCTGCTCGGCACCGAAGGGCTGAACATCGACTTCCGCCCGGACGCCGTGCGCCGCCTCGCCGAGATCGCCTTCGCTCTGAACGAGCGTCAGGAAAACATCGGCGCGCGGCGCTTGTCGACGGTGCTGGAACGACTGCTCGACAAACTCAGTTTCGATGCGCCGCAGGCGGGAGCAAATACCGTGGTGATCGACGCCGCGTACGTCGACGCGGAACTCGGTGAACTTGCCGGCAATCCCGATCTGAGCCGCTATATCCTCTAGCCCGCCTGAAAATTACCCGACAGGGTTGAGCCGTCATAGGTGAATCTAACTTCCCGTACCGGACTCGGTGCGGTCGCCGGCGGCGGGCTCAACACCACGCTCGGCGCATATTGCCGGATATTCGCACTGAACAGATTGGGCGCGGATTCGAGCAAGGTATGGCCGGGGCGTGTGGTCTGCACGTAGGCCAAACCGGATGGTGCGATCAACTGATCGAGTAGCGGCAACAGTGCGGCAGCAAGCGGCGCCAGCAAGGGATCATTGGCCGCCGTTGTCGCGAGCAATTCACGGAAACTCGCCGACGACACCGCCGGCGTCGTGAATTCAACGATATTGGCGACGCCGTTATCGCTGCCAGACCCAACCAGAGTCGCGTGGATATCGCCGGACAGCACGACTGCCTGATCCGGCAACAGGTCAACCAGCGATTGTCGCCCTTGCGGGAATCCGTCCCACTGGTCGGCATTGAGCAGGAAGCGTTGATTGAACGGTGCTTGCACGCCCAGTTGCGGGTTGGTGAGATCGAGCACCAGGGGGCGCAACGACACCGAGCTCGCGAGCACTTTCCAGCGTGCGGTGGACGCATTCATCGCGGTCGAAAGCCAGGCGAGCTGTGCGTCGCCGAGGGCGTTCTGCGCAGCCGGGCCACGCTTCATCGCAGTCCATGCCGCATAGATGTTGAACGTCGCCTCGACCACGAAATAGCGCGAACCAACAGACCCGAACAGCGAGGTCTTGCCCATGGTGAACCAGGCGATGCCGGTATCCAGCGTGGCGGCCAAAGCATCCGGAATCAGCGGCACCGGTGGCGAAGGACGCACGGCGGCGTTGTACTGCGCCACCAGCGAGTTGATGATTGTCGTCGCGACGTAGCCGCGCGCGGCGTTCTGCGCACGCAATGCGGCCTGACCGAGATCGACACCGGCGCTCAGGTAGCCCTGCGTCAGCACCGCCTGCAACACCTGTTTGTATCCTGCGTACTGCGCCAGATCGATGTCCAGGTATGGCGAGAACTGCGAACGCACCGCCGCATAGGGAATGCCCTGCGCCAGGAAAAACTCGGTCAACGCTGCCCGATCCATGGCCACGCCGCCGGGGAAGGCGTCTTCGGGAATCAGATGATCGGGTCGATACGAGCGATAGTCGGTGAGGAACAATTCGAGATCACGTCCGAAGCGCAATTTGCGATACAGCACGGTGCGCGGATACAAATTCGCGCGATCCACGGTGACCGCCGCCTGGGTGCCACCGAGATCGGTATCGACCGGCATGAATTCGAAGTAAGCCTGCTCGGCATTGCGGCGACGCTCGTCGTCGATCTCCTCGAACAAGCCATCACGATACGTGCCCATCGATTTCCAGCTGTCATCGGAAAATTCGTGGTCGTCCCAGATCGCGACGACCGGAAAGTTCTGGTAAAGCGCCTTCATCAAGGCGTCGCCCCGATAAGTGCGATGCAGCTGTCGATAGTTGTGCAGGCTCTTCGCTGCCTGGAAGGTGGAACCCGCAGCACCGAGCGAGATCGCGCCAGTGGCATCGTCGAAAACGATGGCACGCGCCGCCGCGCCACCCTGAAAACTCGGGTCGCCGGTGGTCTCGTAGATGCAGTCGCCGAGGTGCAGGACGAAGTCGAGATCCTCGGTCAACAGCGGCATCAGAGTCGTGAAATATCGACCGATATAGTCATTGCAGCTGATCGACGCGAACCTCACTGGCGTGGCATCGGTCGCGGCGCGGGCGGTCTTGGTGCGACCGGTGGCGGAGGCGAGAAAATCGCCATTGCGCGCCGCGAGGAAGCGATAGAAATAGCGCGTGCCGGCGGTCAGGCCGGTGACACGCACCTTCAGGCAATGATCATGCGCGGCGAGCGCACTGAATTCGTGATCGACGATGCGCTGGAGGAAGCCGGCATCGGTTGCGACCTGCAGGCGCAAAGCGACGTCGCCGCTGACAGCGGCATCGAAGAATCGCGTCCACAACACCACTGCGGTTGGACGCGGATCGCCCGAGGCAATGCCCTGCGGGTACGACGCTTCACTCGGCACGATGGCGCCGGTACCGCCCGTGCCGGTGGGCTCCGGACTGTTCGAGTCGCTGTCGCAACCGCTCAAGCCGAGCGCAGTCGCCCCCGCGGTTACGGTGAGAATACGGAGTACGTCGCGACGTGTTGTGGTGGTCATGGTTTTTCTCCCCGGGGCTGGTGCGGATCGTGCCGGACGCACTCGGCGATGCCGACGTCCGGGATTTCAGGCGCATGATGCTTCAGAATCCGTTGCAGTTTATAGACGGAAGCCGCCGCTGTGTCCTTCTTCTTCGCGCCATGTGCCTGATCGCCTTCGCCCTGCAGGTGCATCCGCGCTACGCCCTGGTGTTGGCTGCCAATCGCGATGAATTCCATGCGCGCCCGACCGCCGCGGCGGCATTCCACGACGATGATACAGGCCTGTTCGGCGGACGCGATCTGCAGGCGGGCGGCGGCTGGTTGCTGGCGAGCACACCAGGCCGGATCACCGCCGTCACCAATGTGCGCACCGGTCAATCCGAGCAAGCGCCACGGTCGCGCGGCGAACTGGTGCGCAGCATCGCGCGCGGCGAACACGAACTTCGCGACGAAATGATGGGCATCGCAGAAAGCGCCGCAGACTACGGCCGCTTCAACCTGTTCGCCTGTGAGCGCGGACAAGGCTTTTACAGCAGCAACCATCCCGGCTTCATGGCGCAGCCAGTTGCTTCCGGCATCCACACGCTGTCGAACGCCGCGCTCGATACGCCTTGGCCAAAAACGATGCACCTCGGTCGCGCCATGCAGACCTTTGTCGAGCGCGATGACGACGATCCATCGGTGTTGTTCGAAGCCCTCGCGAACCGCGAGATCGCAGTGGACGACGAGCTGCCGACTACCGGCGTACCGCTGGACTGGGAGCGCCGGTTGTCGGCGGCCTTCATCCGCGGCGATCAGTTCGGCACGCGCGCCAGCACCGTCGTGCTCGTCGATACGCAACAGATTCGCTTCATCGAACGCAGCTTCGGACCGCAGGGCGTGCTGCTCGGAGAGGTCGACGAACGCATCGCGTTGCGTTGATGGTGTTCAGGCCAGCGCGATGCGCAGAGGATCGTGCAAGGCCGGCACCGCGGCCAGCACCGAGCGTGTGTCGAGGGTCAACGCGCTGCCATCGAGTTCGCTGAACACACCGCCGGCTTCACGCACGATTACCGCGAGCGCGGCGATGTCGAGGATGTTCACGTCCGACTCGATCACCGCATCGACCGCGCCACGGGCGAGATAGTGGTAGTGCAGAAAATCGCCATAGCCGCGAGTGCGGTTCGCGCCGAGGATGAGCTGGCCGAGATTGCCGAAGCGGCGGCTATCGGCGGCGAGCGTCTTGATGTTGCCGATCGACAACTGCGCCTCGGCCAGCGTCTGCGCGCTACCGATGCGCACGTGGTCGCCATTGAGCCAGGCACCGCCTCCGCGCCGCGCCCAGGCACGTTCGCCGAATTGCCCGGCACTGGAGACGCCGAGCACCAGTTCACCACAATGCATCAGCGCGATCTGCGTGGAAAAAATTTCATAGCCACGCACGAAAGCCTTGGTGCCGTCGATCGGATCGATCAGCCACAGGAAGTCGCTGTCGCCACTGCGTCCATACTCTTCGCCATACACGGCGTGATCCGGATATTGCGCACGCAATACGCCGAGGATCGCCTGCTCAGCTTCGCGATCGGCAATGGTCACCGGCGAAGCGTCGGCCTTGATCTCGATGTCGAATTTGGCGCGGAAGTGTCGTGCGATCACCGCTTCGGCGGCATCGGCGGCGCTCAATGCGACGCGCAACGCGGTGTCGAGAAAGTCTCCCGTCAGCTCGTCCATCAGAACAGCTTCCGCAGTTCGCCGTTGACGCGCAGCAAGGAGCTGCCATCCGGCAAGCGCTCGCCGACGTAAAGCAAAGCCTCGGCGAGTTGCGGGTCTTCGCCGCGCACCGACAGTTTCACTTCGGCGCTGAAGCGCGCACCTTCGAACAACACGCGACCCGAAACCGCGAGACTGCCACCGCCATCGCTGATGAGGCCTTCGACGACGCCATCGCGCAGCGTCTTGAATTGTACGGTCACATCGGCGAAACGCGCCTCGGCCGCGCCGCTGACGCCGGCGTTGCGCCAGACCAGAACGCCATCGGCCTCATGCAGATAGCCTTCCCGCAACGCAAATTCGGCCAGCTTCAAGTCGAGATCACCGAGCAGCACCAGCGATGGGATATCCAGCACCGGCGCCAGCATCGCCGCCGGCATGCGCGCCGAGCCGTCGCGCAACATCACTTGTCCGCGATCGGCATGGATCTTCGCCGACGCACTCATCTCGCGACCGTTCAGTGCGGCTTCGCCATTCGCGGAAAGCTTCAGCGCCACCCACGGATCAAACTTCCAGCGCAACTCGCCGAGCGGCAGCGCATACACGCTCGCCTGGGTCGCACTGCCTTCCCAGATGCTGCCGGCAAGGCCCTGCAAACGCAGCGGTTGCAGCCTTGATTCGGCGTAGCGATAGGCGGTGGCGGCCGGCAGGGTCATGGCCACAATCACCACGAACAGCGCAGCCAGCGCGGTCAGGGCCAGACCCCAGCCCAGAAACTTCTTCATTTGAACCTCAATTTTTGGGATCAACCAGCACGATACGGGCATCGACGACGCCGGCAATGGCCCCGCGCGATACCGAAAATTCCTCGGCGCGGATGCCGAACCGGGTCTGCAACTGCTCAAGCCATAGCGCGACCGCATCGAAGCTGGCGGCTTCGAACCAGACCGCCACCCGACCTGCGGAGACCGGTTCGACGCGCTTCATGGCATTCGCCAGTTGCGCTTCGCGCGCGCTGGCATCGGCCAGTGCCAGCAAAGAACGACCGCCGCGATCAAACACCGTCGCCGTGCCGCCGGATTGCAACGCCGCCAATTGTTGTGACGCGGCCTGCATGTAGACGAGATCGGCCTCGGCCTGGGCGACGCTGACCACCAGGCCTTGCCGCGTCGCGCGCAGCGGATCAAACCACAACGCCCAGAACAACAGCAGCGCGACCACGACGGCGCCGATACCGAGCATGCGCCGATCACGCGCCGCGAGCGTCGACCACCACGCCTTCATGGCGCACCGCCGATGCTAAGTCGACCGTCGACCCGACCCTCGCGCGCGCTCGCACTGTCGAGCGTCACCGGCTTGGCGAGCGAGTTCGCAAGACCTTCGCGTAGCGCATCGAGCGCCGCGATATCCGGCGCGAGCAGTCTCAGTTCCAGTTTTCCGCCACGATATTCGATGCCGTCGAGCTGGACCTGCGTCTGGTTGCCGATCACGGCGGCGGCACGCGCCAACACGTTGAGCGGGGAATCATTCACGCTGCCGCTGGCACCGGCCTGCTTCAACGCCTGCTCCATCATCACCCGCGGCTGCGGCACGCGCACCGCATCCGGGAAGCGCTCGCGATAGACCTGGGTCATCGCCTGATTCAGCGCCGTCAGCCGCGCCTGCAGACGCCAGGCATCGAGCTGAATCCACAGCGTAAACGCGAACACGCAAACACCCGCAAGAACGGCAGCGAAACGCCACCAACGCAGCGCGTCGGCGCCGCGGTGCACGCTCGCGAACTCGCCGGCCAACAGGTTGAGAGGCTGCAATTCGCGCAAATGTTCGGCGAAGGTTGCCAAGGGTTCGTCGACTTCGGTGATCGACGCGGACACATCGGCGCGTGGCGCGAGTTCCGGCCACAACGCCGCGTCGCAGGCGAATGCGCGATCGCGGTCGAGACGCGCCAGCACGCGTTCGTTGTCGATGCCGATGACGGTACCGATGGCGAGACAGGCGGCATCAACATGCAGTGCATCGGCGCGAATGCCGCGCGAATGCAAGTCGGCAACGATGGCCGCCAATTGCACACGTGCGATCACTGCGCTCGCCCAGATGCCATCCACCGCCTGCTCGCCGATCACCACTTGCACGCTTTCGATCGGAGCCGCGACCTGCTCCTCGATCGCGAACGCGGCCGCCTTGAGCGCCGCGTCACGCTTGCGCGCCGGCAACGCCAAGCCGACCATCAGCACGGACTCCGCCGGCACCAACCCGACGATCCGCGCCGCCTTCGCGAGAACCGCCGCTGCCGGCGCAGTTTCGCGATGCACGATCCCGGCCCGCCCGCCCTCGATCCGCACCCATTCCAACGCCTCGCCAACACCGCGCCAGCGAA
>JAYUXS010000450.1:0-2981 GCA_043752845.1 Lysobacterales bacterium
CAGTGGGCGCGGCGGCGCAAGCGTGACGGAGCCGGCACCAACGATTCGCAGGAGCGATGAACGCTCAATTCGCGCGTTGCCGCACGACCTCGAACAAGGCGATGCCGGTCGCGACCGAGACATTCAGCGACTCGATGTCGCCGGGCATCGGGATGCGCACGAGATAGTCGCAATGTTCGCGCGTCAGCCGGCGCATGCCTTCGCCTTCAGCGCCCATGACGATGGCACAGGCGCCGCTGAAATCGGTCTGGTGGATCGACTGCGTGGCGTCGCCGTCGAGTCCGCTGATCCAGACGCCGGCATTTTTCAGTACGTCCATCGCCCGCACCAGATTCGTCGCGCGCACGATCGGGATGCGATCGGCGGCACCCGCGGAGGAGCGGCGCACCGTCGCGGTCAGCGGCGAGGCGCGATCCTTCGGCACGACCACAGCGGTCACGCCCGCAGCCAGGGCGCTGCGCAGGCAGGCACCGAAATTGTGCGGGTCGGTGATCTCATCGAGGATCAGGAACAGGGCCTTGTCGCCCGCAGCTTCGATCAATGCCGGCAAGTCACGCTCCGACTTCGCTTCCGGCGCGCGATAGAACGCGACCACGCCCTGGTGGCGTTCACCACCGCAGAGCTTGTCGAGTTGCGCGCCGTCGCGCGCATGCAGCTTGACGCCAAGTTCGCGCGCGGCGTCGACGATCTGCTTCAGGCGCGGATTCTTCGCCGCATCGGCGACCATGATCTCGACGAGATTGCCGGCGTCATGCTTCAGCGCCGCCTCGACCGCATGGATGCCGGCGAGTATGTCGTGGCTCATCGCTTCTTCTTCCCCTGCCCCGGTCCCTTCTGTGGGCGCGGACCGCGGCCCTGTTCCGCGCGCGGGGCATGAATCGCTGCCGGGCTCTGGCCCTGTACTTGCGGCGGTGGCACCAGGCGCAGATCGACCTTGCGTTCTTCCATGCTCGCGCGCAGCACCTGCACGCGCAGCGTGTCGCCGAGACGGAAACGCTGGCCTTGGCGCTCGCCGACCATTTCGCGCCGACCGGCATCAAAGTGGTAGTAGTCGTTCGGCAATTGCGTCACGTGGATCAACCCGGTGACACCGGTATCAGATATCCCGACGAACAAGCCGAACGAGGTGACGCCGCTGATGATGCCGTCGAACTCGGAACCGACGTGCTTGCTCATCCATGCGCATTGATAGCGTTCGTTGACTTCACGCGAAGCTTCATCGGCCCGACGTTCGCGCTGCGAACAATGCGTCGCGCGCGCCAGCATTTCACTCGGTCCGGCTTCGTAGTTCGAGGGCTTGCCACCATTCAGCACATGGCGGATGGCGCGATGCACGAGCAGGTCCGGATAGCGGCGGATCGGCGAGGTGAAATGCGCATACGCATCGAGTGCGAGACCGAAGTGGCCGTTACAGTCCGGGTGGTACACGGCCAGGCTCTGCGAGCGCAGCAGGACCTGTTCCAGCAGCATCGCATCAGGGCGTTTGCGGATCTTGCGCAGCAGCGCCGAATAGTCCGCAGGCTTGACCGAGGCATGCGGTGGCAGGGTCAGGCCGAACTCGGCGAGGAACGACAACAGTTCTTCGTACTTTTCCTCTGGCGGCGCGGGATGCACGCGATAGGGCGCCGGCACCTTGGACTTGTGCAGGAATTTCGCGGCCTCGACATTGGCCGCGATCATGCATTCCTCAATGAGCTTATGGGCGTCGTTTCTGGACTGCGGCTGCAGCGCCAGCACCTCGCCGGCAGCGCCGAGCGAGAACTTGACTTCGGGCGATTCGAACTCGATCGCACCACGTTCAACACGGCGCTTGACGAAGGCCTTGTACAGCGCATGCAAGCTTTCGAGATGCGGCATCAGGTCGCCCATCGCCGCACGTTCATTCGCGTCGCCCTCACCGAGTGCGCGCCAGACGCGGGTATAGGTCAGGCGCGCAAACGACTTCATCACCGCGGCATAGAACTTCGACTTTTCGACTTCGCCATTCACGCTGACCTGCATGTCGCAGACCATGCACAGGCGTTCGACCTTCGGGTTCAGCGAGCAGATGCCGTTCGACAGTGTCTCCGGCAGCATCGGCACAACGAAGCCCGGAAAATAGACCGAGGTCGCGCGTTCGAATGCTTCCTTGTCAAGCGCCGACCCGACGGGCACGTAATGCGAGACATCAGCGATCGCGACGATCAGCCGCCAGCCGCCGCCCTTGCGCGGTTCGCAGAACACCGCGTCGTCGAAATCGCGCGCGTCTTCGCCATCGATGGTGACCAGCGGCGTGTCGCGCAAGTCGACACGCGCTTCGCGATCGGCCTTGCTGACTTCGGGGTCGACGCGCTCGGCTTCGCGCGTGACCTCGATCGGCCATTCATGCGGCAGGCCATGCGACTCGATCGCGACGCGGACGATGATCGACGCGCTGAGCTTGTCGCCGAGCACGGCGACCACGCGGCCAAGCGGCGGGCGTTCCTTCGTGGGCGGCTCGACGATTTCGGCGATGACGATCTGCCCGGGATGCGCACCGTTCTGGTTGCCGGGCGGAATCATCACGTCCTGATGCAGGCGCCGGTCATCCGGAATCACGATGCCGAGTCCATGACGCTCATCAAACCGCCCGACCAGGCGCGGACGCCGACGCTCGAGCACCTCGGCTATCGCCGCTTCACGCCGACCACGGCGATCGATGCCGGCGACACTGACGAGTACACGATCGCCATGCATGACCGCGCGCATTTCGTTCGGTGGAATGAACAGATCATCGCCACCCGAATCCGGCTTCAGGAAGCCGAAGCCGTCCGGATTCGCGATCACCGTGCCGGCGATCAGGTCGAGCTTCTCGGCGACGCCATAACCACCGCGTCGATTCACCAGCAACTGGCCATCGCGCACCATCGCAGTCAGTCGTCGCGTCAGCGCATCGAGGCGCTCTTCGTCGACGCAGCCGAGTTGATGACGGTCGAACGCATCGGGCAGAAGCTCGGCTATGT